>CAJXZM010000020.1 GCA_913063125.1 uncultured Gammaproteobacteria bacterium
AAAGCACAGATCAGAGGCGACCTTGTTAGAAGTGACGTTGAAGGTAATGACGAAGGTACCTCTTTTCAAGTCCCCTACATGCGATTTGATGTAAAAGGCAAAATTTCAGATGATTTGTCCTATCGAATAAAATTCAGATTAAACAAAACTCTAGGAAAAGATGGCAATGTAGATGGCACTGGCAAAGGTGTTGATTATGCTTACATCCAGAAAAACCTTGACAATGGATTAAAAGTCAAACTTGGCAAGCAGTATGTAAACATAGGCGGTTATGAGGGAATATTTTCTTCTCGCGACTCATACTCTCAAGGGTCTTTCACTTGGAACAAAGCTGATTTTTATCGCACCGGAGTGGGGGCATTTTATAACATAGGTGGCCACAGTTTTAATATACAAGCCGCCAACAATAATGAGAAAGATACCGGAGACAATTTGTTATTTGGTGCTCAGGCTATGTTTTCCTTTGTTGATGGCATGATAAACCCATTACTTTCCTACCACTCTGACACATCTCAAGACGATATTGCAGTTGGTGTGCAAGTGAAAACTTCCGCTCTGACTGTTGAAGTAGACAGGCTCGTTACCCAGTACGACGATACAGCTGCAGGAGCTAAAGTTGATGACGATAAATCCACAACGGTATTTGCAAAATACAAGAAGGGAAAATGGTCTCCTCAAATACGTTACACCACAGGGGACAATGACGTATACAAAGATTTTGATAGCTACCATATTGCCCTTGAATACTATCCTTATGGCAACAGCTCCTTACGCTATCATACCGCCTATGCAAAAGCAGACAACACCAAAAATGATGTAACTAACACCAAAGAAGAATCAAAAACACTTACCGTCGGCTTTGCTATATCATTCTAGGTTTTTCACCTCTAATTTATTGGAATCTAATGCAGCAAGGATGCTGATAGTTTAAGCTATACCTATTACTTTCTTCGTTACCAAAGATTCAACATGAATGATTTAGTCAATGAATTCCTCCAAATACTCGACTTAGAAACTCTTGAACACAATCTGTTTCGCGGCACCAACCGAGCGATGGACGGTCGTAGTGTATTTGGCGGCCAGGTTGTCGCACAGGCGTTGACAGCCGCACACCGGACATTACAAGAGCATCGACAGGCTCATTCTTTACACGGATACTTTTTACGACCTGGCGATGTCAGCACACCAATCATTTATGAAGTAGATCGTATTCGAGACGGGGGGAGTTTTACTACAAGGCGTGTTGTAGCCATTCAACATGGCGAAGTTATTTTTAATTTATCCGTGTCCTTTCAAGCTGACGAGAAAGGTTTTGAACACCAAGCGGAGACCATACCAGACGTTCCAGCACCAGAGGATGTGGAACACGAATTAGAAATCCGTAAACGTGTTGCCCACAATATCCCGGCAAAGTTCCGCGATGCATTTTTGCAACCACGCCTCATTGAAATTCGCCCAATTGATCCCGTTGATTATTTTGAGCCTGAAGCCAAGCCCCCTAGAAAACGCTCCTGGTTTAGAGTGCCAGGCAATTTATCGGGAGAGCTTGGCGTTCATCAAGCAGCATTAACCTATGCATCTGACTTTGGTTTACTAGGCTGCGGTATGCTCCCTCACCAATTATCCTTTATGAACCCAAAAGTTCAAGCAGCAAGCCTCGACCATGCCATTTGGTTTCATCACAACTTTCGTGCTGATGAGTGGCTACTTTACGATATGGAAAGCCCTAGCGGGTCCGGTGCGCGTAGCTTTAATCGAGGGCAAATTTACAACCAACAAGGTGTTTTAGTGGCCTCTGTAGCCCAAGAAGGATTAATGCGCGTCCGCAAACCGCCTAGAACAGCCCCATCTGCTGATCGGTGATTTTCTGTAACGACGTCCCCATAAACTGTAATAAGCCATCTACAGCGGGGGCTAACTGACGCTCGATATAGAAATCATAATCTAGAGACGACTCGGCATACATAATGGGCTCTGGGCCATTCAACGTCATGATATATTCACTCCAACCGCCAAATTCAAACTGTTTAGGCTTCCCTAACTGCACGTTTCGCTCATCTGCTTTTCTTGCAGCTTGCACATGAGGAGGTACATTTTTTTGATAATCAGATAATTTACGCCGCAAACGTTTACGAAAAACCAACTGAGCATCCATTTCACCACGCATCACCTGTTCGTATACTTGCTTAATAAAGAGTTCATATGGCTCATCATGAAACACTTTCCAAAACAATTTACGCTGCACATCTCTTGCTAAAAGCGTCCAATCGGTTCTAACATTTTCCAACCCCTTAAACACCAATTCATCCTCCTTTCCTGAAGCACTGATCATTCCTGCATAACGTTTTTTACTACCAACCTCCGAACCACGAACCGTCGGCATCATAAACCGTGAGAAATGGGTCTCAAACTCTATTTCAAGACAGCTTTTCAAGCCAAAACGTGATTCAAGCGTCTTATCCCACCATTGATTTAGTCGCTGCGCCAACTCAGAACCGATGCGATAAACATCAACATCACCAACTTCATTTTCCTTGTTCACCCAAACAAATACGGAATCCGTATCACCATAAATAACTTGATACCCCTGGCTTTCTATTAACTCACGGGTTTTTTGTAAAATATCATGCCCCCGCAATGTAATGGAACTCGATAACCGAGGGTCATAAAAGCGGCATAAAGGTGTTCCCAAGACACCATAAAACGAATTCATGATGATTTTTATGGCTTGAGACAACGGTGTGTTTTTTTCTTTTTTTGCCGTATCCCTTGCCTGCCAAAGAGTCGTAATGATACCCGGTAGTATATGGTGATGCTTACTGAAAAAAGCACCATTAAAACCTGGAATCCAATCATTCAAATCTTGATCTGCGTATTTTTCCAACACGGATGCATCAAGCTCAACAGCAGGTTGATTAAATACCTCGGGGGGAATATCCTTATTCTCACCAAGTGCCTGTTGGCTAACAACAAGTGATAGCGGATCAATATTAAACGTACGAATGATGCTAGGGTACAGACTTTTAAAATCTAATACCAAAACATGTTCATACAATCCAGGGGCAGAGTTCATAACATACCCACCTGGAGCAACAATATCACTCTGCATCATGCCTATATTGGGAGCAACGTAACCTTGTCGATGTAATCGTGGTAAATACAAATTTTCAAATGCCGCAACAGACCCTCCCGTTTTATCCATCGGCAAACCGGTTAGCCGAGCCCGTTCCTCTGCGAAGTGTAATAACTGTGCTTTATCAAAGATATCCAATACCAATTGGCAATCTTCGATATTGTATCTAGCCAACGCGACTTTGTCGTTACGAAACATGACGCCAATTTCTTCCCCTCGATTCGCCACATCATGTACCAACTTTCCTCGACCAAGGAACTCACGCGCAACATTCTCCAAAGAAAAACTCTCAAAATTATAGGTTGCCGCTTTTAGCGTATCAATACCATCCAACACTACCCTGCCAGGTACTAACACAAAATAATGTTGTCCTTCTCGCTGAGACGAACGCCACTCTGGCACTAACTGATTGCGCCCTAATGAAAATGCGAGTCGATATTGGTCACATTTTTTCTGCAGCATACGCAAATCAAAATTAACAACATTCCAACCAACAATAATATCGGGGTCAGCATTCTCCACCCATATTAGAAACAATTCCAATAAATGCCGCTCATTCCTCGCAAATGACAGAGTGAAGTTCTCATGCTCACTATTTTCATTGGTAGAGCTATCCTGAGCGATTTCCCCCACCATAAATATAAAACGTTGTTGCCCCTGAATCACAGCAATAGAATAAAGTTGATCATGAGAAACTGACTCCCTAATATCCATTGATGTTTCTATATCAATGGAGGCAACCTTAAATTGAGGGGTGTATGAACCTGGAACTAACCTAGGAGAATGAACCGTATCAAAACGATCATTTGATGCCCTTCGAACAGCTTTTCCGCCTTCTATTGATACGACGGAGGTAATGAAGCGCTCCATTAAATACCGTTCAGCAGGTCGAACATCCGCCTCCAGAAATGGAATACCTATATTTTCAAACTCATCTTTTGCCG
Organism: uncultured Gammaproteobacteria bacterium; assembly: GCA_913063125.1. Taxonomy (GTDB): domain Bacteria; phylum Pseudomonadota; class Gammaproteobacteria; order Pseudomonadales; family Ketobacteraceae; genus 42-54-T18. Next base: position 4,078 of record CAJXZM010000020.1, read on the forward strand.
CTAACAACTGACGATAACTGGAAAAATATACGCCACTTACCGGCCCACCGCTAAAGGCACTCAACGACAGCGGTTTAATACTCACTCCTGGTGTGTGCAATAGTCGTTTTTCGATACGCTTAAGTTGAACCGTCTCAACAAAACAAACTGCTTGCTGATTATCAATTTCAACACACACCGCACCTTCATCGGTTTTTATCCAATAGGTGAAAACAAGTCCTTGCTGACCCTCTTTCTGTGAGCGACTCTCACGTCGTTGACGGGTTAGTAAAAAACCTTGAGTCAAAAAGAAAACTCTGACCAAATCGGACAATGATCAGATGGCCTTTCCATTGCCCGAATATCGTAACAAACCCCTGTATCAATCAATGTATCGGTCAATACCTGTGTCGCTAATATCACATCGATACGCAGACCTCGCTTTGGCTCTCTATCAAAACCTTTGCTACGATAATCAAACCAACTAAACACATCGTTAACATCAGGGTTCTGATGCCGAAATGTATCGGTTAGCCCCCAATTCTGTAACCGAGCTAACCAATCCCGCTCCTCGGGAAGAAAACTGCATTTACCTGTGCGCAACCACCGTTTTTTATTATCAGGACCGATACCTATATCAAGGTCTGTTGGTGAAATATTAATATCGCCCATTACAATGACAGGCTGCGAGGGGTCAAACGTGGTCGTTAAATACGTTTGTAAATCCTCATAGAATTTTTGTTTGGCTGGGAACTTTTGAGGATGCTCTCGACTATCACCTTGCGGGAAATACCCATTAATAATGGTAACCGTGTTCCCTTCAGCCGTTTCATACTCCCCTACGATTAGCCGTCGTTGTGCATCGTCCTCATCACTCGGAAACCCCTTCCTTGATGATAGCGCGGCTTTCTTAGACAGCATTGCAACACCGTAGTGGCCTTTCTGGCCATGAAACTCAACCTCATACCCTAAGGCATGCACCATATCTATCGGAAATTCACTATCTTGAACCTTACTTTCTTGTACACCAATAACATCTGGATCATAGGTTTCAATCAATGCTTCTAACTGATGTTGCCTAACCCGAATACCGTTTGTATTAAAAGAAACCACCTTCATGAAATGTCACCTTTGACTATTACCTAGACACATTTATACGAAAATGCGTTCATATTACCACACCTTACCAAGCTCCTGATCATACTGAGGGCATATCGCTTTTAATCCCTAGTCCATGTGGTAAGCTGCGATATATTGCATGCTACAACCCTGTTGACTATATAAGAGACAAAACATGAGTGACCTGAAAAACATCTCGATATTTGAAGGATTATCAGAAGAAGAGCTTTCAGCTATTGAAGCCCTAGCGGTCACCCGAAATTACCCCAAAAACAGCGTCATTATCAACGAAGGTGATATCGCCAATGCCATGTACATGGTGAGTTCAGGTAAAGTACGTGTTTACGTCAGTGATGATCAAGGCAAAGAATTCATATTAAACTCTATGGGCCCAGGAGAGTATTTTGGTGAACTATCACTTCTTGATGATGAAAAACGCTCTGCTTCTGTTATCACCACAGAAAAATCTACGTTTTCCATCATCTACAAAGATGAGTTCACCAAGGCTATCGAAGCTAACCCACAGCTTGCCATGGCGATGCTAAGAAACCTTGCCAGCAGTGTTCGCCAACTAACGGATAACATCAAGACACTTGCACTTCAGGATGTATACGGAAGAATCCGAAAAACCTTATTGAATATGGCAGTTGAGAAAGGCGATATAATGATCGTAGAAGAGAAGCTAACCCAACAAGACATCGCCAATCGCATTGGTTCTTCTCGTGAAATGGTCGCCCGAATCCTAAAAGACCTTACTGTTGGTGGATATATTTTATCTGAGCGCAAACAGTTTCAAATTCTTAAAAAGTTACCTGAAAGTTATTAGTCCAAAAACCCACGCTATTTACACACCTTTCTCTAGCTACCGTTCATACTGTAATGACTAGGGTATCAGGCAATTCATGAGCCAAATACCCTAGTCATTAGTCTAATCCCCTCTGTGTTTACTCTCAAAAAACCCACACACTGAACTCTGTATAAAAAAATAATAACACTGTCGCCAAGTACCACCCAAAGACAGATTTACAGAGCAAAACAACGATGAAAAAAATACTATTAGGCAGTGTAATATTTATCCTTCAGGCATGTGGGTATACTCCTGCAGACAAACCCTCAGAAGCCTGCTCCGACATGCTTGTTCAATCTCAAGTAAGGGTATCCGCTCGTAGTGAGCAGCTAGTGGACGAGATGATTGGCTTCCTCTCTAGCCAAACACTAACAGAGTTAAACCCCGAAAATACTGATGCAGCCAATCAACTGGCGGCTCCTATGCGTGACATATTTATCGCTCATCATGAAATTGCAAGTAACGATAACGGAGAACCCATCCCCATCACCGCCGGCTCTGGATTTGGAACCTTAAGTATTAACACCAATAACGGGGCAGAACCGGAGAATCTATTTGGTATTTATCAAGCAAATACACCCTCTGCTACCTGCAATTACCCTTTTTCTCCAAAATCACCACGCCCAATAAACCCCGATGACGCTAATTCAGACGATGTGCCTTTTGTTGCATCCAAAGTAATGAGCTTAGCGTGCAACGTACTCTCCAGCTGCAACAATATGGATAGTTCATTATTTTTAAACATTTCCAACAACAAATTACATGGAACACAAAACAAGTTCTTCTTTGATGATGCGACGTATGACACAAGCGACATTGTTTACAAAACCTTTGCCGGATGGCACCCAGGAGATGCAGCGATGCCAAGTACCGACTGGGCTAGCGCTGGATTCAGTGACTATCAACAAGGGGATATGTCGGGACATTACGTCATTTACAAACAATCGAACTTTCAACAATATATTTTGTTATTTTACAAACCTTTTGAAGACAAGAACGGAGGGTTTGCAGGGGTTGCTTATGCATTCGTAAATCTTTATGAAGAATACTTGGTCAATGATCAATTCATCTCAGCGGTGAGCGACGGCATATGCACCGCCCCACCAAGAAACTGTACAACTGGAGAGTGATGTACAGGTTTACAGCAAATAAATCTTCATTCCCCTATTCACCCCTAAAGCTTTTCCGATAAAGATTAGGGGTGTTCCCCGCTAGACGTTTAAACAAACTGCCAAAATAGCTAACATCCTCATACCCTACTTCATAAGCAACAAGACTAATTGAGAGGTCACTAAATTTCAGTAATTCTTTTGCTCGTTCAATACGGAGGTTTTGAATGTATTTATTGGGTGTTTCACCCGTTGCTTGTTTAAAACGCCTTTTAAGAGAACTTACACTTGTATTAAACCGGCGAGAAATCCCTTCCAAATCTGTATTCTTGGTATAATTTAACTCCAACCACGTCTGGATGGAGAGGATTAGCACATCATCATGAAACTTATGTCCCTCAATATTAATAAACTCCGGTTTATAGTTGCGCTTCAAATCAATCAGGAAATTTTGATTGAGTTGGTTCGCTATATCAGCACCCCAAAACTGTTCGACCAAATACACTCCCAGGTCCATCGCAGAACTCAAGCCGCTACTGCAATAAAGGCGGTCACTCGCAGTAATAAAACGTTGACGGCATAGTTGAACTTTAGGAAACATCTCTTCGAACTGATCAAAGTAATGCCAATGTGTTGCCGCGGAACGATTATCAAGCAACCCCGTTTGTGCTAAAAAAAATGCGGATGTAGAATGCGCTATCAATAACGCCCCCTGATTATACTGTTGGATTAACCATGGTATTAATATTTTATTTTCTGCCAATATTTTTGATGGATCCCCCCAAAATGCAGGCAACATAACGAGATCTGTCGCATCGATATCTTGAATGGTTTTATCGAAATTAACCGAGACCCCTCCCGTGGTTGTTATGGAGTGATCAGTAACTGCAACATTATCATAGGAAAACCCCTTGCCCGTTTGCTTCGCAAAAAAATGCAATAATGCATATAAATCCGTTGATAACCCTAAGCTAGTACCAAGCGTTTTATTACAAAAAACAAGCGTTGCATGTTTGATCTGATGTTTTTTTTCAAGCATATTCTTATGAATTCATATGTGCGTTTTGTAAATCAATATTTTATACAACGACCTTGTAACCTTTATATAATGATCGGTCATTTTTGAGCTATTTGCCATATTTTTTGACCCAACTATCCAGTGATAGCCTCCCCTTTCATCGTTATAGTAATAACCTGAATAAAATACCGCGGGCCGGATGGAAATTTTCTTATGATGAAGTATATAAATGTTTTCGCTCATCGGAGTTATGTACGCCGAGTCATGAGCAAGCTTCCCGTCACTACAACCCCTATCCAAGAACAGAGACTACACCTTGAAAAAATAACTCAAAATGCGACCATTCCTTCAACAGTATCCGTTTCTGACGCCACACTTCGCCTACCAGGACACCCCGCAATTGATGCAGAATGGATCAAACCCGATAACAGCACCCCAAACCAAGTATTACTGTACTTTCATGGCGGTGGTTTTATTGTAGGTTCCAAAGAAACACATCGGCCCATGGTCGCTCATATTGCAAAATCTGCAAATATCCAAGCACTTTCAATCAATTACCGATTGGCTCCTGAGCATACTTACCCTGCTGCACATCAGGATTGTTTTAATGCATACCAGTGGTTGCTCGATAGTGGTTACAAGCCTCAACAAATAATCTTAGGGGGGGATTCCGCAGGTGCATTTTTTGTGCTTCAAACATTACTAGAAATCAAGCAAAAAAACATGAATCAACCGCTGGCTGCATTTTTATTATCACCACTAGCTGATGCATTATATTTTGATGGGGAAAGTTATGTATCAAAAAGAAAACGTGACCCTTGGTTAAAAGCAGACCAATTACCGGGATTAGTAAACCTTTACCTTGGCGACACATTAGCCATGCCCTGCTCACTCTCCCCCATCAACTCCGATCTTTTAGGGCTTCCTCCCATATTAACTCACGTTGGTGAAGATGAAATATTGCTATCTGACTCCCTTCGCTTACATAACCAATTGCAAGCACACGGTGTCAGCTCTGAACTTACCGTTTGGCCAAAAATGTGGCACGTTTTCCACTGCATGGGAGGTAAGCTCCCTCAAGCAAGGCAAGCTATTTCTCAAATAGGTGATTTTATTAATGCACTTCCTTCACATGCTTAATAATATACTTACCCATCAGATCCATCCCCGAATTCCTGTCTAATTTGTTCATTATGTTCCCCCACGGATGGGACGTCACCCCATGAGTCTTGCCGAATGCCCCCTTCACCATCTTGAATCTGTATTGGAGAAGCAACTTGCCTAATCATTCCCTGCTCTCCCTTCACGTTCACTCGCCTTAATTGAGGATGTGACGATAGGCCACTAACGCTATTCAACCAACCAAAAGCAATGCTTGCCGCCTCCATTCGACCTTCTAATTCTTGCTTGTTCAGCCCACTAAACACCAAGGTTATCATTTGATCCAATGCCACTCGTTCCATTACACGGCATTCATTGGACAAAAAACGTGCATCTTCAATCAAGCCAGGCATTTTTAATACGCACTGACAGAAAGACCTCCATTCCCTTTCGTTTTGAATCGACAACACCACCTGCGCAGCGTCTGCCTTGCCTCCTACCGAGTAAGCTCCGTAAGGGGCAATTGACGGATGGTTCATTCCAACCCTATCTGGGGCTTTCCCACCATACTCCTGATGTAATAACGGCACTGTCATCCAATCAGCCATTCCATCAAATAGGGATACCTTAATGCCTTGGCCTACCCCCGTTTTCTCACGTTCATATAACGCCTGCAGCACACCAGTAAGCCCATGCATTCCCGCAGCAATATCACATACAGAAACACCGACACGGCCCGGGCCTTCCGGGCGCCCCGTTACCGCCGACAAGCCCGTTTCTGCCTGAATCAACAAATCATAAGCTTTACGTCGGGTATAGCTACCCTCTTCTCCATAGCCACTAATATCACACGTAATAAGCCGTGGGTATTTTTGACGCAATATCAAACTGTCGAACCCAGCCCGTCCCGCGGCCCCTGGCGCTAAATTCTGAATAAATACATCAGCACTGGCGATCAGTCGTTCAAGCAACTGCTTATCCTCTGAATCCTTAATATTCAGTGTTAATGACTGCTTGCCTCGATTAAGCCAAACAAAGTACGCACTCTCCCCATTTACAACAGAATCATAACGTCGGGCAAAATCCCCTTCTTCACGCTCAATTTTGATTACCCTCGCACCAGCGTCTGCGAGTCTGGATGATAAATAGGGTGCCGCCACTGCTTGCTCCAATGCAATAACCAACAAGCCTTCAAGTGGTTTTTTCGTCGTTATATTTGATGTCATATTGTTAAGTTTCACGTCATTTATGTTTTAAATAATGGGCGTGTATTTTTCAAATACACGATAGCCTTTCCCTATAGGACGAGACTCTTTAAGCTTGGTAGCATTCTGTTCAACCAACATACCTCCGCCAAAAGGGAGCCCGATATATAAAGACTGCGCATCATCAGCACACTGTTGCCATAAACAAACCGAAGGCCATCCTTCTTGTTCCTCATGAGCCGCTATATTGGCTGAACAATACTCAAGAAAACACTCACTACGACCATAGTCTTTAGAAAACGCGGATGCTAAATGGATTGCTCCTGCAGAGATACCGATAATAAGTCCGTTCGATTGAGTATAATTATCTAGCCAGCGCCTCACAGAAGGTAACGACAAGAAACCCCACCCTACCGCCACATCCCCTCCAGCCAATATAACCACAGCAATATCTTCAACGCTCAAAGCAGTAAGCTGATTTATATTTTTTACATGCTCAACACTCTCTATCCCCCACTGTCGACAGATATCCGTCGCCATTAGATAGAACTCAATGGCATTACCATTAGAAGCACCAATATATACCGCTTTTTTAATGGCATTAGCCGTTTGTCTAGCCGCCACTTGCCCACCCACCCATTGCGAAAGCTGCTCGCCTTTATCACCGCCAAATAACAACTGACTATCCGCCAATAATGCCATCGGGCCTATACGGGGTAAAACGAAGTGAGTCAAAAAGCTCTCCTTTTTGCTAATGCTGACTGAATTGAGCCTTGAATACTTGGCTTTACTGGCAAAGCCCGCTCTTACGTGAAATACTTTGAAGTATATCGTTATTCAGTGAATCCCCAAGAGCAGGTAGCACTTATATTCTGCTTAAATAGACAATAGAGACGCCCTCGACCACCCTATCAACCTTAAGAACTCAATTTATGCCAAAAACATCAGAAGCATCCACAACATCATCAAACAATACGGTAAATAGTCAACCTGCCCACGCGAGTTTTGAGTGGCTTCGTACTGAGTCCATAGAATCCCTACATGTAAGTGTTTCAGAGTATCGCCACAAAAAAACAGGGGCAATGCATTACCATATTGATGCTGATAATGATGAGAATGTATTTCTGGTCGGTTTACGAACTATCCCTACCGACTCTACGGGTGTTGCTCATATTTTGGAACATACCGCCCTGTGCGGCAGTGAGAAATACCCCGTTCGCGACCCGTTCTTTATGATGATACGTCGTTCGTTAAATACCTTTATGAACGCCTTTACCAGTAGCGATTGGACTGCCTATCCGTTCGCAAGCAAGAATAAGAAGGATTTTGATAACTTGCTTAACGTCTATTTGGATGCGGTATTTTTTTCTCGTATCGATCCCCTGGACTTTGCGCAGGAAGGCCATCGAATTGAATTCGAAGACGCAGAAAATACGGACTCTAATTTGGTTTACAAAGGTATTGTTTACAATGAGATGAAAGGTGCGCTCAGCTCCCCCGTCAGCATGCTTTATGAAACAGCCAAAAAATACCTATTTCCCACGTCAACCTATCATTTCAATAGCGGCGGTGAACCGACGGATATCCCTAGTTTAAGCTATGAACAACTTATGGCATTTTATCGTACTCATTATCACCCGAGCAATGCCATATTCATGACTTATGGAAATATTCCAGCCCAAGAACACCAGCAAAATTTTGAAGAAAAAGCACTGCACCGATTTGAACAATTAGAAACACGTATCGAAGTTCAACCAGAAAAACGTTATTTCTCTCCTATAAAAATAGAAGAAGCCTACCCCATTGCACTTGCTCCCAATGAAACAATAGAGCACAAAAGCCATATTTTATTAGGCTGGCTGTTAGGAAAAAGTACAGACTTAGAATCACAATTAAAAGCGCATTTATTATCAGATGTACTGCTAGAAAACAGCGCCTCTCCGTTACAAAAGCTATTAGAAACCTGTGGCCTTGGCAATGCCCCCAGCCCTCTATGTGGATTGGAAGACAGTAACCTTGAAATGGCGTTCATGTGTGGCATTGAAGGTGCTAATCCAGAAATTGCTGTTGAATTTGAACAACAGGTTATAGCGTTGCTAGAGAAGTTGGCCAAAGATGGTGTAGAAGAAGAAAAACTCGATGCAATCCTCCATCAATTAGAATTAAGCCAGCGAGAAGTGGGGGGGGATCAATTCCCCTATGGTCTACAAATGATCCTTGATGCTCTATCACCCGCAATTCATCGCGGAGACCCTATCGAGCAACTCAACCTAGACCCTGTTCTTGAACAGCTTCGCATTGACATCAAAGACCCTGACTTTATAAAACGACTTATTCAAGAACTGCTGTTAGACAACCCTCATCGAATTTGTCTTACATTGCGCCCTGACACTGAAATCGAAGCAAGAAAAGAAGCGCGTGTTCAGTTGGAACTCCAACGACATAAAGAACAACTCTCCGATTCAGAAAAGAACGCGATTGTTGAAAAAACAAAGCAACTTCTTGAGCGGCAATCTAAAGAAGATGACATCAGCATTTTGCCGAAGGTTTGCTTGGACGATGTACCCGCTCAGACGCTGATGGCGAAACAAACACAAGGCAACATCAACAACCAACCCATCTCCCTGTACCCACAAGGTACTAACGGGTTAACCTATCTACAAGTGTTCTTTAATCTTCCTGACCTATCCCTTGAGCAACAACAGTTATTACCCTTATACACACACTTGGTAGGAGAACTGGGTGCAGGCGAAGAAGATTACCTTGCTATTCAAGATGAAATTAGCGCCCACTCTGGTGGTCTTGGTTGCTTCACAGCAATACGTAGTGACATTAATGATGAACAAAATATCTCGGCGCATTTAGGGTTTTCTGGAAAAGCATTAAATCGCAACGCCCAACCGATGTTTCAGTTACTCCACAAGATCGTTACACGTATTCGATTTGATGAACTAGAACGAATAAAGGAACTCGTCGCACAATACCGATCTCGAATTGATCAAAGCATCACCGGACATGGGCACGGCCTAGCCATGCAGGCAGCAAGTAGCGGATTAAGCCCGATCGCGCACCTATCTCACAACATATCAGGGTTGGCAGGCATTCAAGCAGTACAAAAGCTAGACCAAAGCCTTAAAAGCACCGAATCCCTTAGTGAACTTGCAGACAACCTGACGGTATTACATAGCTTAGTTACCCTCGGTCAAAAACAATTTGTACTTATCGGCGAAGAACCTAACTTCGACCAACAACAGCAATATTTGCGCGATTTATGGCTTCCGGATAACGTCCCAACAGAAGCATTCTCATTACCAAAACAACGGCAACAGGTTAAACAGTGCTGGCTCACCAATACGCAAGTTAACTTCTGTGCAAAGGCGTACCCAACTGTGGCATCTGATCATATTGATGCAGCCCCACTTGTCATTCTTGGTGGCGTGTTGAGAAATGGCTATCTACACCGGGCTATTCGAGAGCAAGGTGGTGCTTATGGCGGTGGTGCTTCGCAAGAGTCTAATATTGCAGCATTTCGTTTTTACTCATACCGAGACCCGCGATTATCTGAAACCCTGACCGATTTTGACCTTGCCGTTCAGTGGTTTCTTGAAAATCAACACAAAGACGAAGTATTAGAGGAAGCCATACTGGGTGTTATCGGAGGTCTAGACAAGCCTAGCTCACCCGCAGGGGAGGCAAAACACGCCTTTCAAAATCGACTATTTAACAGAGGAGATGAATTTCAAGGTCGATTCCGTCAACGTGTATTAGCCACTACTTTAGAGGATTTAGTTCGAGTAGCAAAAAATTACCTCACAGATGAAAACACCTCAAGTATTGCAGTGATCACCTCACAGCAACACTGGGATGATGAAGAGTTAAGTGGTTTTACAGTAGAGAGCGTTTAGTTCCATTTAGTAGTGATTTATATGGGGCTGGCTCTGCCAGCCTCTACATACATCTGCTACTCGCCGCTCCAGTACTTCACGATAATGTCACGCAGCGTTATAGGTTGCCAGTGACTCCTCAAAAGCAGAGCGATCAACGGTATAAAGGTAGGTTTGCTGAATAATTAATGCATCCGTACCAGCACGATGTAATTTCATACCTGTAATTTCAAGCACTTTGGCTTTACTTATATTCCACTGTTCAAGCTGGCCTTCCGATAGAAGGGAAAAAATGGTATCAATCTTAAACCCTTGATAAACACCAGCATCATGAAATAGTAACGCTAACCAACTACGGTCCACCCCCCAGCCATCTGAATAAACCGTTTTATCCTTTAACAAATGGTTCAACTCGTCTGCAACAAATCGAGGATCTTTACCTTCTGACATTAGCAAATCCCGAGGTACACCATGAACCGCCTCCGCACTCTCTTGCCAATGGGTCCAGTGGTCAAAAGGTTTAATAAGGTGAGAGACCAGGTGTGCATGAGCATCATCTAGCGCCAACCCCACTTCAATAGGATAACTACCCTTTCCAAAGCCAGAGGCTTCAAGGTCTAATATGATTGGTGCTTTGTTCATCGTATTCAATTAATCTTCTTAATGCCCGTTATCGGTTAATCATCTTTTTGACGCTTACCTTATGAGGATAGCAGGTTTTTTGGTCAAAATAACATCAGCGCTTCGACTATTTCACTTCTCCACATTTTCTGTGGATAAGTATGGGGATTACTTTTGGTTAAACTCCCCTAGGCCAAAGAAATCATTGGCTAGAAGAGAATGGTCAAATAACCGTCAATTTATTTCTTCCGCTTATTCAACAACTTAATACAGGTTTGTATTCTGTTACACCACAGTGTCAATAAGGTGACAGCCTACCATAAAGGTTTCTTTTTCTGTGAATTATTCTTGAGATAAAAGTGAAATCATGTTAAATATCGGAAAACAATCCACAAAAATAGCCTCAACAAGACTTTCTATCCCCGACCGTGGTTATGATCGCTGATATTGCCACTCCCTATTGGTTTTCGCATACAAACGATGCCGAGAGCCCTCTGCCTTGTGGTCTGTATTCTCGTAACCAGCATCACCCTCATAGAAATAGCACAGCCCCTCTGGCAATATTTCTACTTTAGGTTCAAAAATCCTAGGCTGTAAATTGGAAAACGCATCTTCAACCTCGCCAATAGATCTATAAGATGATATTTCCAATAACGTTAAGAATGTTGGTGGCACTAATTCAATTTCACCTTCTCGATGAGCCTTTAATGCATCCGTTGGTGAGCGCCAGCAATACTCATGAATCTCCCCCCCATCGATGGTAACATCGTGCGATTTCGCTGATGCGATAAAGAACCAGGTACTAAAGCGCTTTGGTCGTATTTTAGGTGTTGTCCAATGGGCGAAATAGATCAATTTCTCTTGCTGAATATCCAGCCCAGCTTCTTCTTGTGTTTCTCGATAAGCGGCATTTTGTGCAGCACTCAACATCGCTGCACTGTCACGATCATACTTTTCTGCGATTAAGCTTTTGGTCTGTCCATAATCTTCCGCATCAATTTTCCCCCCTGGAAAAACCCACATTCCGCCATATGCGATTTTGGAATTGCGCTTTAGTAAAAGTACTTCTATCGTCTCATTGACTTCTCGCAGCAACACAACTGTTGCTGACGGTATTGGCTCAGACATAACTACCAGGTAAACCCTATTACTTAACGCTTTTTATTTAATCTTCTAACCGTATTATGCTTACTAGCTTCTATTCTCACAAATTTTTCAACAGCTCATCAATTGCATTATTTTTATCACCTGCCTGACTTTCCAATCCAGCCACCCCATTCAGTCTTTCCTTAAGTGGCTCCATCTGTTTAGCAAGCTCTTCTTCCAACTTTTTACTAACATCGCCTTTTAACGCGTCCACTTTATTTTTAACCACTTGACTAACTGCGCTACCCAATACTTCATCAAGGTTAGATTTGAGTGATAATGTTAACTTATTCAATGGCCCAGTTGCCTTACCTTGAAGCTGAATATCTTTCGTCTCTTTTAACGCCTCAATAACTGCTTGTTGGACATCACTGCCACCACGCTCAGCATCACCGGAGCTAACCGCCAGATCAATATTGCTAAACCCTGCATTAATTGCCATATCCAGTGTAGATAACGCCTTAACCGACGCATTTACTTGGATCGAGAACAACGCCTTTTTGAGTAACAACGCCATACCTGATTGCTCGGTTAACGGGTAATTCTCAAGAGTGCTATCCGTAACTGATAATGTAATGACATCCTCTTCTGCACCCATTTTTCGGTGATCAACAACACCATTTAGTGCTAACTTCCCAAAAGCCACACCAGCAGCCTTAAGATTTACGGTTATTGGCTCAGGAAACAGCGAAGGGGCCTCACTGAGATTGATAACCTCACCACTCATCTCACCTTCCCTACCACCTTGGCGCAAAGCACCCGATAACAATACTTTCTTAATAAGAAAGTCTGGCGATGTTTTTATTATTTTTTCAGAACCCTTTACGGTGTCAGATGCATCCCCTGACAAACCATCATTACCACCAGCTATTGCCTTATAATACCCAAGCGCTTGTTTAACCCAAGAATCAAAACGTCCAGCCAACAAGGTTTGTCCCGCATTTGCAGCCATTGACTTTTCTAACCCCAGAGATTTAACAATTTCGCTAGCAGATTGGTTGGGTAGGTCTTTCAGGAGTTCATAATCCTTTTTTAAATCTGCAAGCGTATCTTTAATGAGCTTTTGAACCTCACGTACCTTCTTAACGTCCTTTTTTACATCTTTCTGAATACGCTTAAATTCTTTTAACGCTGCAAACTTACCCAATGGGCCTTTTGCGCTATCCTTCGCTTTTTTTATACGAGTCTTATACGTATTTAACGCATCTTTATTGGGTAAGGCCTTAATAGCGTCCTCTATTGATTTTTGTTTCGAAGCTAAATTGTCTTTATATGCGTTGATTTTATCTTCATAAATAGCCTTTTCCTGTGCGACTAGCTCATCGGAACTGGGCAGGCCCAGGCTAGCAAGAGAAAAACCCGAACTTTCATCTGCTGGTATAGCTGCATGCTCTGACAATGCTCCGCTTTTAACTCTTGCTTCTCCGACACCAACGCCTTCTATTGCAAGTTCATCAAAATATAATTTCTTATCCAATAGCCGGGCCACATCCAGCGCCGTTGCAATACGATCAATGACTAACATGTTCTCCATCGGAGCACTTGGGTCTGTCACCTGTAAACCTTCAACAGCTAATCCAGCAGATAGCCATGAAAAACTGACATCTTCAACTTCCACCTTTGCTCCAACATGTTCAGAGCCGTAGGTTTCTATGCCCCATTTGATAGCGGGTGCCGGTATAAACCACAGCACGGTAAGTAATAAAACCAGCACCACCAATAAAAAAGAGCCAAACCCAAACCCTCTTGATGCCGCTCTACTTTTATAATCCATGTTAAACCTTCTTTATGTGTCAATAACGATGCACCAGATCATAGCAGTTTACTTTATAAAGCACAGCACAAGGCTCTATTGATAGCGATCACAAGTTGCAGAAAAAACTATGGCATGTAACATGGCCTAACGCACTCTGCCCTTTAAATTAATAAATAACTTACGATCAATTGCTTCTATGCCAAAGCCTCATAATAAAAAACCAAAGAGCACCCTTCTTTACAGAACAAAAAACAATCAAAAGAACAACAAACCAGGCCTGAAAAAGCTCCTATGGCCTACCTACATTCTTACGCTCTTCCTTAGCACTTTATTAATCGCCTGGCATAGCCTGACGTTTGTTGATTTCGGATACTCCAAAGCCTACCAATGGCTATCTATCCAGGAACACATTCAGCGTTTCGCCCCCTCAAATCAATACCGAAAGCACTTCGAAACAACGACCAAAGATGAGCATCTCCAGCTCTTTTCTGAAATTGTCGACAGCATCCAACAAAGTGGAGAAGGCCTGGCACACATACGTTATCAATACAAAGGGAAAACAATACCCTTATTACATCGAGCCGAAGTTGTCCATTTAGAAGATGTTGCCATTCTGATTGATACACTGTATCCAGTCGGCGTTCTGATGATATTGATCAGCATTTTACTAATTCTTCTGATTCACCTATTAAAACTCCCCCCTCCCCCCCTACTCCAAGCCATATCCGGTCTTGGTATTTTGCTAATAATAAGTGCTGCTACGATGATTATCGTTGGACCAAAAGATATATTTTATTGGTTACACACACAAATCTTTCCAGAAGGGCATCAATGGTTCTTCTATTATCAAGAATCTCTCATGACCACACTTATGAAAGCACCTGATCTATTTGGGTTAATGGCTGCTTTCATTGGCATTTGGACGCTAATATTGTACGGGGTTTTATTGGGGGGCTCTCTATACGGCCAAGGGAAACGCAACTAAGAACAGCACCCCTCCCTCAACGACTTGTTACTGATAGCTGTTGAGAATATTGTCTATGGTTCCGTCTGCATACATTGCATTTAATTCCTTTTGTAACTTTTCAACAATTTTCTCTGGTGTTTGTAAACTACAGGCTAACGCTCGTAACGTTGTGAAATATACCAACTTCTCATCCAACTCGACACCTTCCAAGCCAGAAAAGTAACGTACAGATAACGGGTCTCCCGCCCATAAATCAATTCGCTTCCTATCAAGTTTTTTAATGTTTTGCTTATCATTTACCACTGTTTTAACGTCATAACCAATGCCATCTAAATATTCTGCCGCCGCACTGCCATTGTAAGACCCTATACGTAAACTCTTCGCATCCTGCAAAGTTCTTACTTTTATACCGTCACCTTTCAAGCCATAGAAGGCTGTTTGTGAGATATACAGCGGACTCACCCAACGAAAAAAAACTTCTCTTTCTTGATTACGCTGCACAGGAAAAAAACACGTATTTGCCGTTTCGCTCACAGTAACATAGGCCCGTTTCCACGGTGTTATTTTCACTTCAAAGGGTATACCTGCCCTTTCAAACAATGTTGACGCAATATCAACAGCAACGCCTTTTTGGGGGCCACCAACAAAACTATAAGGTGGCAGCACTTCAGTATATAACGTATAAGTCACAGCAAAAGCACGCGGCGTAAATACACATAATATACCGAGCACAATCAAGATAGATTTCACATTGTTACGGCATGCTCTCAAAGATTCAATTTTCATAACCCTGATTTTAGCAATTTTTATTTTCATGACATAATCTCCTAATCCCAAGCTCTCAGCGAATCTTCATAAAAAACTGTTTTACCTCTAGGTTTTTCATCCTTCAGCTTAGGTTTCGGGGACCCAGGTTGACTTAACCAGTACTCCTGCTCTTTTTTTGGATTTAGTTTGGGGGCGCAACGATCCTGTCCTTTAATACCAATATCTTCCAATCGACCATCCATTTCCGAAGCCATTTTGTTCATCGCTTGTTTGGGTGTTAGCTCATTATTTGCTGCAAGAGCAATATTCTTCCACCACAAGTCCGCGAGTTTAGGATAGTCCGGAACATTGGTTCCCGTCGGGGACCAGATATCCCTCGCCTTACTGCGATAAAATTCAATGAGTCCTCCATACTTGTGTGCAATTTCAGCCATTTTTGCAGACTGAACGTCTGAATTTCTAATAGGCGTCAACCCAACCAGAGTTTTCTGTAAAGATACCGTTTTGGAAACCACAAATTGAGCGTATAACCAAGCTGCTTTTTTTCGCTCAATCGGAGTATTTTTAAGTAATGTCCATGCACCTGTATCCTGGTAACCCAACTTCATCCCCTTCTCCCAATAGGGTCCGCGAGGAGATGGCGCCATTCGCCACTTTGGATCCCCCTTCGCATCAACAACAGGAAGCTTTGGGTCAGTTAGCGCTGCAGTAAACGCGGTGTACCAAAATATCTGCTGTGCAATATGCCCCTGCCCCGGTAATGCCCCTGCTTGAGAAAAATTCATTTCTTTTGCACCAGGAGGTGCGTATTTTTCTAACCACTCGACAAACTTTGATATCGCATATATTGACGCAGGACTATTTAATGCTCCGCCCCGCTCGACACTTGCACCAACAGGCACACAGCCCTCGACACGAATACCCCATTCATCAACAGGGAGTCCGTTAGGTATCCCTTTATCACCCGCCCCCGCCATGGATAACCATGCATCTGAAAATCGCCAACCTAACGATGGATCTTTACGGCCATAATCCATATGGCCATATACTTTAACGCCATCAATCTCTCTGACATGAATTGAAAAGAACTCAGCAATATCTTCATAGGCAGACCAATTAACGGGGACGGCAAGCTCATACCCGTATAAACCTTTGAATTTCCGCTTTAAGTCTGGCCTAGAAAACCAATCGTGGCGATACCAATATAAATTCGCAAACTGTTGATCAGGGAGTTGATAAAGTTTACCGTCAGGGCCAGAGGTAAAACTAATCCCCATGAAATCATCAAGATCCAATGTTGGCAAAGTAACATCCTTACCTTCACCTTTCATAAAATCACTTAACGCCACCACTTTTGCATATCGATAATGTGTACCTATCAGATCACTGTCATTAATATAGGCATCATAAATACTGTAAGACATGTTCATCTGAGTCGCTATTTTTTTAACAACATCGTCCTCACCTGTGATTTCATGGATCACCTTAATCCCCGTTATATCTTCAAATGCTTTCGTTAGAACATTTGCTTCATAGAGGTGAGTATCGATACGTTCAGAAACCACCCTAACCGTAATATCTTGGAAAGGTTTTGCAGCATTCACAAACCACTGCATTTCTTGAAGCTGCTCTTTCTTGGATAATGTACTAATACTGAATTCATCATCTATCCAACGTTCAGCCTCATCCATACCAGCGAAACTTACCATTGGAGTAATACACAAAACCCCAAAGGCAAAAAAAGAAATGTATTTCTTTATAGTATTTTGTAACAAAAAAACACTACATGATATATGTGAATAATTTTGACAAGTAAGAATGGCATTCATGATAGACACCGTCTTCAATAACCAGGAACAAAAACCTACATCCCAGTATGGTAGAGCAAAGCATTCCTGTCACTTTTATTAAACACTACAAACTGACGGGGATTTGTTTTTTTACGTTATAAAATTGACTACAAAAAAAATAGAACCCACATTGTGATAATTTGGTTCTTACGTTACGCTTAAATGTGCCAAGTCGATTCTATTTATCCCAAGGTGAATACGATGAACACAAATAAAAAACATTACGCATCATGCCTTTTTTTCATGATCCCCTTAGTCCTCCCCTCATTCAGTAACGCCGACGTAGCCCTAACATCAGCAGACTCCGACTGGAAAGCCAGCGTCAGCGGCTCCCTCCCTATATTTATGGTGATTTCAGACTTTGATAAAGGAACGGAAGAAAAAGCCACACGCATTATGTCTGGTTTCAATCCTGTAAACTTAACATTTCATGTTTCCGCACCGGAATTTAACGGTATTACCGTTTCCTCTCACGTGCAAATCGACACCCACTTACAAGGTTCCCAAACTCAAAACTCAGGCACCTTTGAAAGCAGGGTTGCTGAGATAAAAATCAGTGGCGACTTTGGAACATTGAATGTGGGTAAAGGGTTTGGCATATTTAATAGCTCCGCTATAGGCGATCTAGGGAGCGGTATGGGCGTAGGACTACTCGGTGGTGGTGCTGACACGGGTAATGCAACCGGTGGACGAATAGGGACAGGTTATGTCTATGCGAACTTCAACCCAAGAATTATGTATACCTCTCACGACTCCAATGGCCTCACTTTTAAGGTAGGGCTCTTTAATCCAGAAGAACCTACCAATGCAGCAGGTGCTGTTGAAACTGCACTGCCTAGAATTGAGGGGCAGGTTAATCTTGCATTCACATCCAACAATGCAGACATTAAGCTATGGTCAGGGTTCATGTGGCAAGAAGTTGAGTTAATCGTAGAAGATGTAGATTATGATATGAGAGGTATCGACGTTGGATTCCACCTGGATGCTGGTCTCTTTGGATTAACCGCCGCTTATACTGATACATTAGGTATCGGTGCTGACGGTTTATACGGCTTTGATGCAATTTCTGACGCTGACGTAGATGGCTCTCAATGGTATATTGAAGGAGATATCGTTGTTGGAAAATCAACATACGGTATTAGCTATGGCGAAGGTGACCAAGATTCTCACACGTCACCTTTTGTCGTCCCCGAAATTAAAAATGAGCTCGTCATGCTTTTTCTAAGACACAAAATCACACCTAACCTAACGGTTATGGGGGAATTACAAAAGTATGAATCTACAACCAAAACAGCAGCAACAAGTATAACCACCACAAAATATAACGCTGCAGCCCTTGGCTTTCAGTTTGACTTCTAAGATAAATCCAATGCAACACTACCAACAACTATTGGTAGTGTTGCTAGTGTTAGTTACAATTAATTTTGGCCTGACGCCTTGAGACTTGGAAGATCGCGACCATCATCATACAGCGGTTTTGATAGGTCATCCCAATCAATCGTTGCATCACTTGTCATATCCTCAAACTCTAATACGCCAAGTTCTTCATACTTTCCACGCACATTATCCGTTAACAAACCAATACGTTTTAAATTTGGAATAACACGAGTGAACAAACACTTCCTAAAATGAACCATAACCTCAGCTTCAAGAACGCGTTTTCTAGCAGCCTCTACATCCCAACCAAAGTGCTCAAACACATCGGTTGCCACCAAACGCTCTCGCATCACACAACAAGCTTCATAAGCAAATTGCGCTCGTTCTTCACGCTCTTTATCAGAAAGTGATTTTACAAAGTCCTCAAGGTAGTTAACACCAAAGGTTACATGGCGTGCTTCATCTCGAATTACCAACTGCACTATATCTCGTAGTAAAGCATCTTTTGAGACCATCTTCATGGTGTTAAACGCCGCTAACGCTAAACCCTCAATAATAATTTGCATGCCAATAAATTTCAAATCCCAACGGGAATCCGTCAGGATTTTGTCCAATAGCAGTTTTAGATTATCGTTAATCGGGTATCTAATGCCCACTTTGTCATTAAGATATTTGGCAAACACCTCGACATGACGGGCCTCATCAAATGTTTGTGAAGCCGCATATAATTTTGCATCGTAGGTTGGAGCACAAGAAACCAACTGAGATGAAACAAGCAAGGCCCCCTGCTCACCATGTAGAAACTGTGATAATGTCCACGATTGATTATGCCAAGAAAATCGAAGCTTTTCTTCTTCAGACAGGGCTTCATAAGGTGCATAACCAACAAACGGATTGAACATTTCATCAGTAGGGAATTCTGTTTTCGGAAACTCAATAGACCAATCGACATCGATTCCGGCATTCCAATTCAACTCTTTTCCAAGCTCATAAAGCTTACGAATTCGCCCATCTGCAGAATTGTAATCCCAATTATATGCCCCCGTTAAAGGCGTATTAAATATTTCAATAACATCATCAACATGTTCCTTTGTCAAACGCCCGTCAAGGTCGTCACATTCAACAATGTCTTTTGGCGGCTGATCTACGATATTTAAACCCATATTTCTTTTCCTCTGTAAAACTGGCATCTTATTAAAATATAGACAATCTAACGGGGTATACAGGCCATAGAGCAAATTAACCTAAAAAACCCTTTCCACCTTTATTGGGATAATTGTCGCCTCTTTAGTAAACTACCAACTGATGCTTATTTGAGACAATGGCAAACACCGACAGAAAACCATTATTGTTGGTATCTCGACACAAAAACCACCTAACAAGCAATCAGTTATAACCAGATTTGCACTTGTTGGATAACCGCTATAACCTGACTCAATACCACCTCACTCAAACTACCAATACATTTATCACCAGGAGAACGCACCATGGCACATTCGAACTTTTCCTGGGAAGACCCCTTTCAACTGCAGTCATTATTGAGCCTAGAAGAAATAGCTATTCAAAAAACGGCGTCAGAGTACGCTCAACAAAAATTATCGCCACGTATTCAACAAGCATTTAGATCCGAACACTTTGATCGCGCTATTTTTTTAGAAATGGGGAAGTTGGGATTGCTAGGGTCAACACTTCCTTCTCAATTTGGATGTGCAAATATCAACTATACCGCTTACGGTCTTATTTCACGGGAAATCGAAAAAGTCGATAGCGGATACCGCTCGGCCCTCAGCGTGCAATCGTCCTTAGTTATGTATCCAATTTTCAAATATGGGTCAGATGCACAACAGAAAAAATATTTGCCTCCTCTCGCTACTGGCGAACATGTTGGCTGCTTTGGCCTAACAGAACCTGACCATGGATCAGATCCTGGCAGCATGATAACAAAAGCGATTAAAGTAGAGGGAGGCTTCCGATTAAACGGTCAGAAGATGTGGATTACCAACGCCCCAATCGCCGATACCTTAATAATATGGGCAAAGTTAGACGAAAAAATCCGCGGTTTTATTATAGAGCGTGACTTCCAAGGTTTATCAACACCAACCATAACCGGTAAACTTTCACTACGATCCTCCATCACTGGGGAAATTGTATTGGAAGATGTTTTTGTACCTAACAACAATCTATTGCCTAATACAGAAGGGCTAGGCGGCCCCTTTGGCTGCCTTAATAAGGCACGATTTGGTATCTCATGGGGTGTCATGGGGGCTGCAGAAAACTGCTGGTTCGCCGCGAGACAATACAGCCTTGACCGCATTCAATTTAACAAACCGTTAGCAGGGACCCAATTAATTCAAAAGAAACTGGCCGATATGCAAACGGATATCGCACTAGGGCTCAACGGAGCATTAACCATGGGTCGCTTAATGGATAATAATCGCTGTCCAGCAGAATTAATCTCTCTCATGAAACGAAACAACTGTGGAAAAGCACTCGAGATAGCGAGGATTTCACGAGATATTCATGGGGCAAACGGAATAAGTGATGAATACCCGGTTATGCGACATATGTTAAATTTGGAAACGGTTAATACTTATGAAGGAACACACGATATACATGCGCTAATTTTAGGGCGTGCACAAACAGGGCTACAAGCGTTTACCTAAATCAACACCATAATAACAATAATGACTCAAATACTATGAAGATCACTTTTTTTACTTATAACACAACCATTCAACCCTTAATTCTCTGTGTTCTGTTTGCTTTTTCAGCACTGTCCTATTCAGCGTCATCGAATACTAAACCCGCTACTGTCACTACCGTAAGCTCGGCGATAAAGGTCAATAGTTTCACAATGGATAACGGCCTCCATGTTATCCATCATTATCGCCCCTTTAGTAAATCCGTGACGTTGCAAATGGTAGTAGGTGGCGGCCTAGATCAATACCCCTGTGACAAACACCAGACGCCGCATGTGCTAGAACATATGCTACTTGCCAAAACCAGCCGCTTTGAAGAAGGGGAAATGCGACAGGTCATAAAGAACTTAGGCGGATCAATAAACGGATTTACTGCCCAAGAATACACTCACTATAGCGTAACACTACATTCCGCTTATCTAGAAACCGGATTAGATACACTTTACTCCGTATTGTTTGAGCCCGCCCTATCAAACAATACGCTAAAAAAGAGCATTACAGCAGTTCATGCTGAAATTGGCACAACAGACAATGCCATAAAAAATCTCATCAATAACAAACCGAACGTGACAAGTTTAGGGATTGCTCGGCTCTACGCGAATAGCAACCTCGACTGCTCAACGAAAAGCTCTCCCAGTGCAATTACGTTAACAGAAACACAAAAGGCTTACAGCACATTGTACCACCCCTCCAATATGACGCTAATTATACTGGGCAATGTAGAAATGAAACAACTCACTCCAGACAAGCTGGACCACTTTACCAACATCAACGACCTAAAAACCGCTCCATACAATAAGACCTCATTATTAACGACTGATACAACACCTATTGTTGAGCATGGGAAATTTTCCGAATCAAAAGTACACGTAAATTTGCTGCTGCCCGCAACGGGAAAAAGCTCCGGGAACACCGCGGCCTTTCAGCTTATTAGCGATTATTTTGGGGAGATATTGTTTAACGAATTAAGAATACAGCTTGGTATTGCCTATTCACCACGCGCTAGGTATATCGCTGGTAGCGACCTTGGGCACATTCATGTTACAGCCGAAACAACTCTTGAAGGGGAAGAAAGAGTCACAAAATCTATTTTAGATCACTACAAAGTACTTGTCACAAAAGGTATCCCTGAAGAAGATATCATTCGATTAAAAAAACGAGCCATTTTGAAATTTGAAAGTGAAGAACGGAAAAACATCAAAATCGCTCAACAGATACGGCATAACCGATTACAAATCAAAATAACAGGGGCGATGCCAAGTGCCATTGGTGAGATTAAAGCGCTAACCCCTTTATCAGTAAAACGAGTCATTGATAAATACTTCCCTCAACAACCCGTTTTAGCAATTCTTAGACCTCTAAATAACAACGAACTCATTCAAAGATTATTGCTCATTGTTATTATCTCATGCCTTATTGCGCTACCTTTATTTCACTGGTTACACAAACGCCGAGAGCTAAAAACCATCAAATCTAGCCAAGCTTAAACATTAAGCTTCCACTTTCCCCTCTTTAACATCTGATGCTGAAACACCAAACCCTGGATGCAACAACTCAAACAACGCCACAAATTCATGGGTTAATTTATGTTTGGGAAAGGCATGGATTAACGGTAAAGCCAGGTCGTGGGATTCTCTCATTTTTATCGAGCTTGAAAGAAATGCTTCCAAAATAGGTAGCTTCTCATCCCTTAATTCTTGAATGATTCGCTGAGGTAAACTAGCCCTAGGCTGATATTGATTAACAACAATACCTTCTACATCCAAATCTTCATTGTGATCCGAGCGAGTTTCATCGATATTATTCATCAATGTATATAAGGCTTGGCGTGAGAACTCATCACAATCGAATGGAATTAAGCAGGCATCAGCAGCGATTAACGCAGACATGGAGTAGAAATTAAACGCTGGTGGGGTATCGATATAAATAGCATCATAACCTTGTAATGACGTAATACCGTCTCGAAGCTTATAAATCTTATGCTTAGATTCCAACTGCGACATGATATCCCCAAGCTCAGGATTCGCAGCAATAACATCTAAGTTTTTAAACGGTGTAGAAAGAACAAAATCCTTTAATTTACGTCGATTCCTACCCCGGAAGGATAACGTTTGCGCAAAAAAAACACCTATATCGTTGTCGGCAGTGTCTGCACCTGAACCAAGTAAGTATTGGGTTGTATTACACTGCGGATCCAAATCTATGATCAAGGTCCGCAGCCCTCTATCCGCACTTATCGCTGCCAAATTTGTCGCAATACTAGACTTACCGACTCCGCCTTTTTGATTAAAGACAACTCTTCGCATGTAGCATTCCCCGCTTTACATTACATTATTAGGCATATCAGGTGTTTTTGAACGAGCTCGCAGTTTAAGGGAAACTAGCGTCTCTTCAACTCTTTTCTTTATTGCTGGAGAGATATAAGGGGCCACCGCCGCAAGCGCAGACACCAAAACACCAAGATCATCAACAAAACCCACAACAGGTGTCACATCAGGTATCGCATCAGGTATTACGATAAAGTACCCTAACGCAGCAATCACTGTGCCTTTAACCCATAGAGGTAACTCAGCAGATTTTGCCAGATAAAACAACTGTAAGACTGTTGATATTAACCTCGTACCTTGCCTAGTTTTTAATAGAGGTAAAGCCGATATTATTTTGGTTAATAATTCATCGCGACTGTACTCTGAGGCGTAAGACGAACCATTGTTCTGCATATTATCCTCCGGACCAGCAATTATTATCCATTCAGTATACCCTTCTCGGTTGACCTCATGTCAATATATCAATAACTTAGGGAGTTAGTTCTTAAACCCCACCCAACGGCACACAAGGAGTAATTAATGAGCACTTCAGATGACATCAAACGTAATTCCCATAATATTTGGCTAGCGGGCCTAGGGGCTTATTCGACCATAGAATCTGAAGGTGAAAAAACATACGAAAGCTTATTAGCAAAAGGGAAATTGTTAGAAAGCAAAAATGAAGCTAAGGATGAAAAATCCGGTAAATCTACCCCTGACAGTCGCCTTAGCGATCTAAAATCTAAAGCCAACCAAACAATGGATAAAATTGAGAGAGCATTTGATTTACGTGTATCCTCTGCCCTAAAGCGCCTAGGGATCAGTACTCAAACTGACTTAAATGATTTAAATGCTAAAATAGACTCATTAACTCAAGCCCTTGAGCAAGCATCTAAACAGATAAAAGAATAATGCTCACGGCAAATCACATCAACCGAATTGCATGAGCACATTGCATGAATCAGATCCTCGCTATTATTATTACCGCTCTTCTCTCTAGCATGTTCACCATTGGATTAGGCTATTTTGTAATCAGAAGAATACTTCGGGAACATGCAGAACAAAATGCGCAACGCTACCTGGATCGATTCAAAGAAGAAATCGGCCCTGTTATGGAGGAGCGTGTAAAAAAGGGTGTTAAGGACGGCGTAAGGCAAGGCGTTTCATCACTTGCCTCTCGTGAGGCTATCCGCGAAACAACACGCTCAATGGCGAAAACAGGGGCGGGCCTAGTAGGCGATACATTAAAACCCCTTCTAGGCCGACGAACAAGTCGCAAAGACTTTAATAGTGACGACTGATCATAGTATCAACTGATCATAGTGACGATTAATCCGCTTGATTTTGAGCCAACTTCTTCTTACCTCTCCACCTAGCCCCTCCTCGCAAACGGGGTACAAGCAATACAACTGCCACCGTTAACATGATCATTGTATCAAGAGGCATGTCATTAACCGCTAATACTTCTAAATAACCATTGTGCGTAAGAAATGCCACAATAATCAAAACAAAGCCAATCACAGTACTAAGCTGATTAGCCCGCCTGTCTGATTCTAACATCATTCGTATGCGGCTAATTTCTTCAGATTGCTTTTGCTGTGCAAGGTTTTGCTCTTTCAACATCACGAGTGTTTCATTAACTAACTGAGGCAAGTGTTCAATACGACTCATCCAAGCCGGTTCGTGCTCTCTTAATGCTCTCAAAACATCTTCGAAACTTTCAAATTCAGGTAGCCAATATTGAATAATCTTACGCAGCAATGCCCAAACACTGTATTCGGATGTAATACCTAACAACTCTGCCAGTAATTGTGTGTCACCACTAACTTTAATCTTCTCTTCACCTACCGTGTGCTCAGCAGCGTCTATGGCAGAAACACCCAAAACATGGCGAGCAAACATCCAAGAACTCATTTTTAAGCGTGCATCAATGGGCCCTTCATGATCGGCAAATAACTGGATACCATCATCACAAAAAGATAAGTAAAACGAAAAATCGGGATCATGGGCTTTAACACGAATAACACGACCAGAATAAACCCGCAAACGAGCCATCACATTCGAGTCATAAGAAAGCGCCTGGTTAATTGCTGCTTCCAGCAACTCAATAACCATCATTTGGCCTATCGATTCATTATTTTCTGCCGACATACTGCCCCCTCCCACAACCTACTTCGCCTGCCAACCAATAACATTCGTAGAAAGAAAACACTCATTCTTCGAAATATCACATTCTCTATACTGTCCAGCGAGCTGAACAACCACTCTGCAGCATTCTAATGTACACATTTAATCAGGGAGAATAACAAAAAGTACGTAACTTTCCTATTTTGACGAGTATACTAGCCACCCTGTATAGTCACCCGTTCGAACCTTACTCCAAAAACGGAGCCTTAGGTAGGCATAAAGGAATTAGGCAATAATAATGTCGGAATTTTTCGTTGAATTTTATAACCACCCTGATTTTTGGAAATATGCACTTATCCCATTTATTGCCGCTATTGTTGGCTGGGGAACAAACTGGGTAGCAATCAAAATGACATTTTACCCTGTCAACCCTATCGGTTACCCCCCCTTCCTGGGTTGGCAAGGTATCATACCCTCCAAAGGCGAAAAAATGGCAGGCATTGTCGTTGATAACACCCTCGCCAAAATAAGTACCACTCAAGAAATATTCCAAGAGTTTGAGCCCGATGCTATCGCTCACCATGTCATAAAAGTTGCTGACGCGCGAATTGAAGAGTTCACCGACGACATCATGTCTGAGAAAAATGCCATTTTGTGGGAGAACCTACCCAATCTGGTTAAGAGCAGGATATATTCCCGAGCAAGAAAACAACTCCCTCAAATTATGGACAATTTGATGGAAGACCTACAAGCCAATATAGAAGACCTTATTGATCCGAAAGCATTAATTATCAAAGAGTTGGTAAAAGATAAGGCAATGATGAACCGCGTCTTCCAAGAATGCGGCGAAGCAGAATTTAAGTTTATTATTAATTCTGGTCTTGGGTTCGGGTTTTTATTTGGTCTCGTGCAAATGTTTGCCTGGTACATGGCTGAACAAAACTGGATATTACTACCTGCTTTTGGTCTATTTGTAGGCCTTGCAACCAACTGGTTAGCCTTACGACTAATATTCCAACCCTTAAACCCTATTTATATCTTTGGATTTAAAATTCAAGGACTATTCCTCAGTCGCCAGAACGCCGTATCCGAGGTATTTTGCCGTATCATCACTGCCGAAGTGCTTACCGTAGGCAGTGTAATGAGCGAGATATTTCAAGGCGATAAATCAGATCGCACCAAATCGCTCATCAAAAAACACCTTCGGCCACTCATTGATGGTGGCATTGTAAAAACCGTAGCTCAACTAACCGTTGGGCCAGAGGGTTTTGTTGACCTAAAACGTACCATTGAAGCCAAAACAATCGAAATGTCGCTTGAATCCTTTGAGGATCCCACATTTATTAAGGAGCGAGGGGTTGTTATTGAAAAAATGTTCAGAGAGCGTATGCAAGCAATGTCTTCTGAAGAATTTCAAGATTTATTGCGCCCAGCCTTTCAAGAGGATGAATGGATTTTGATTACTGTTGGTGGGGTACTAGGCCTTGCTGCGGGTGTTGCACAGCTATTCCTTATGTTTGCAGACACTATTTAAAGCCTAAGTTAGTGTCTGCATAGTGCCGAAAACATGCTAAGTACGAGACAAAACACAGAGGGCTAATGTCCACAAGCCCTCTGCGCCCCTCACCCACACTTCTCATTTCAATGTAAAATCCTTCATTCCCCGATACATTTTTCGTTAAATATTCAGTAGAATGCGTTACTTAGCTACGAAGTATAGTTTCTAGCGATAAAGGAAATAATAAAACAAGAATGACGCCTTTTTCAATAACATCAAAACAAGGGTGCCCTTTCTCCCGTGTTTGAATACCTACCATCTAACCAATGGTTACTTACCCTCTGCATCCCTCTTGTAGGGGCGGTGATAGGCTGGGTGACGAATACACTCAGTTCTTTATTGACGTACGGGGCCAACTCAACAAGCCGCTGGGGACTCATTCAGCTTAAACAGACATATTTTACACAACTATTCTATCAGCAAATACTTCACGGCCATCTATCGAGCACTCAATTATACGAACATATGGGGCCAGAAAAAATGGTCAAACATATTATTCAAAGCATACGGCCACGTCTCGACAGTATCATTGATGATGCGATGGAAAAGGATCATGATATTTTCTGGGAAAACCTACCCATCACCGTTAAAAATCGTTTTTATGCTCGCGCCCATAAACTACTACCTCGCATTATTGACGATCTTATAGAAGATATTGGCGACAGCATTGATAGGCTTATCAAACCCGAACAGATCATATTAAAAAAACTCACCTCTAGCGAAATGTCCATTGGCTGGATTATAAAACAAGCTTATATTGATGAAGTACAAAAGCTCCCTATTCGAGGCTTGTTAATTGGTTATATATTAGGCCTCGGGCTACTTGCCACTTGGTTTCTCAGCCCCCACTGGACCTTATTAATAGGGGGGTATTCTGCAATTGCTATGATATCTTTATGGTTCGGTCAAAGTAGTTTTACCAATGCTAAACCGCATACACTCAACATATCAGGCATACTCGCCACTAATGCGTTATCACCACTATCTGTCGTTAACACATTATTAACCGGTAGCAATGGCAAACACACCTACAGCTTGATAAAAAAACATTCATCTCCAATCATTGAACAGGCGTCTCTTCGAGCGTTTACCCAACTTACCATTGGCCCAAGTGGTTATGCTGCAGTCAAACATCAGCTCACAAAAAACATAAGAAATGCTTACGCAGAAGCATTTAATGACACTCGCTTTAGTGACGCTCAACGTCAGCGTATAGAGACCTACATAGCTCAAAGTATCGCACAGCCTTCTAGCCAAAACCTAGCCAATAGCCCAGTCCAAAACACTACATCACAGTTAAGTACAAAAACGCCTAATATTAAAAACGCGTCATCTGCTTTATTCATACAACAGGTTAAAAACACACAAATGCCTGTTTTGTTACCGATAGCGTTTTTAGTGGGAAGTTTTGCAGGTATAACATTACAACTTCTTATTTGGAACGCGTAACCCATGCAAAACAAGCCCTACAAAACTGCATACGCAGAGGCCCCAACTAGCGTCACTAAAGATGGCTCTATCATTCGAGAGTTGATGCACCCATCAACTCATAAAGCAAAAAAACAGAGCCTTGCTGAAGCAGTCATCCCCCATAACCAGTCAACCAAACCTCACCGCCACATCTCCTCGGAAGAGATATACCATGTGCTAGCAGGTAGCGGCACCATGCAACTTGAGGATAAAAACTTTCCTATTCGAGAAGGCGACAGTATCTGCATCGCTCCAGGTGAAATTCACAACCTCACCAACACAGGATTAACTGACTTAGTGATATTGTGCTGTTGCACCCCCCCTTATAGCCATGATGATACCGAAATCATCACCGAAGAAAGCTAGACTTCATATTTTCATATTAAACCTCAAGCGATTGATACATCGCCTCGACCAACGACCTTGCCCGTGGATCAACCATCAAATATGACCCCATTTGATTCATTACATAACCAAAACCTATTTCTTTATCCGGATCTGCAAACCCGAGAGACCCTCCGGATCCCGGGTGCCCAAAAGCACGCTTTCCTGAGCCAAACCCCGTCTCTGGATTACCTTGTTGCTGTAATAAAAACCCCGGGCCAAAACGGGTAGGTATATCCAAAACATTATCCAGGCCTTCACTTGCAACCTCACTACACCGGCGTATTGCTTTCCTAGATAAGAATGCACTCTCCCCAACCGCCGTACCATACAGCGTCGCCAAACCACGGGCATTTCCATGGCCCGTTGCTGAGGGTAGTTCCATTTGTTTCCACTCATCTCTATTCGAACTTGTCATAAGGCTTTGTGGATTCATTAAGGCTTTCGCTAATGCACCTTCCCTATCAGCAACAATCTTATCAAACAAAAAAATCCGCCCGTTTTCCGGCACACTCGTTGATGACTTCAATTGTGCAACACGAGACATTGCCTCTTTAGGTACCCCAATATAAAAATCAACACCAAGCTTCGAGATAATCTCCGCTTGTAAGTACTCATCGATACTGCAACCCAGCGCACGCCTAAACACCTCACCTATCATCCAACCACCAGATACCATATGATATCCGTGATACATTCCAGGCTCCCACCACGGACGTTCTTCAGCAAACCTTGCCACCATATAATCCCAATCAAACAGGGCGTTGTCTGGAACAGGATCTCTAAGTGCTGGAACCCCTGCACGATGACTTAACAACCATGAAAATATCGTATCCCGCTTTCCTTTCCGCCCAAACTCTGGCCAAAAGTAAGTCACTTTTTTTTCTAGATCCAGCAAGCCTGCATCCAAAGCATGCTGAATACACAAAGCCGCAACGCCTTTTGTAGAAGAAAAGACATTAACAATAGAATCCTTTTCCCATGGAATCGTAGCTTTTTTGTCACTGTAGCCAGCCCACAAATCAACAACGAGCTTACCCTGCTGAACAATCGATACCGCAGAACCAAGCTCACCACCAGAGTTCATGTTTTTTTCGAACTGCTGTTGTACCCGCAAAAATTGAGCATCGCAAAAACCACCCATGGGAAGATTAGATAACGCCACCATAAATCATCCTTTTATTATTTTTGATCGACATTTGGCCGAACGATAGTACAAGCTAATCCATATGTTAAGATAATACCTAAAACCTGACATTAAACTTGCATAAAGAGCAATACTACACATAATGGATTAATAACAATAACGATAATAAATGACCATTATGAGCACACTAGAAACCCTTATTGTTGACGATTCCGCGTCAGCCCGAGTAGTACTAAAGCGCTTATTGGAAAAAAGCGGGATACAAGTGCATTTGTCTTGCTCAGGCTCAGAAGCGCTCAGTTTTCTAAAAAACAACTCCCCTGATTTGATATTTATGGATCATACCATGCCTGGAATGGATGGATTGGAAGCCACTAAAGCGATCACATCTAACCCAAAAACAGCGTCTATCCCTGTCGTAATGTATACATCAAACGATGAAGAAGGTTACTTTGAAAACGCCAGGGAGCATGGTGCTATCGCAGTTGTATCAAAGCCAGTATCAACAGAAAAGCTCTTTTCAGTATTAACGAACCTTTTCACTCTGCACAGTAACCAGCAAGAAACGCTTAACCAGCGGTTTAATCAGCGCTTGGGTCGCCTATATAGTGACATCGAAGCAATGATAGAAACCAAACTAACAGAATCACAACACCAACTAAAAGAACAACTACAACACGAACAACGCTCCTCTTTGCCCCAAAAAAACAGGGAGATCCTCCCCTTAATTCACACCATTACCGATTCTAAAATACATCAACTGAATATTGAGCTACGCAATCACATGTCAGCCAGGCTTGATGTAATGAGCCAAGACCTTAGAGATGACAATCTACATCACAATCAGCAATTATTGGGGGAATTCAAATCCCAACTTCCTGAATTTAAATCTCAATTAACCCATACAACAAACCTCAGTTTCACTCAAAGACTACACGCAAGCCTATCGCCAAAAGCAGTACTCATCTCTGCAGGCAACATGGTGCTATCGCCTAACTTCTACCTTGGCATCCTTATTACACTTTGCACATATTTTATATCTCTATAAGCGATATTTTCAAAATATACCTCCAACTCCGCTATTTTTTTAATACTGTATATTGAACTCAGTTTAATTTAACGTATCTCATATAAAATCCCGATACTTAGCATATACTTACCTATAGATTCAGGCCTTTTTATGTCCAGGCCTTATTTAACCTACAGTACATTGAGAAAAGCACATAGAGCCATGGAAATAAAACACGCCTTAGTTGTAGATGATTCAAAATCCGCCCGCTTCTCACTTAAAAAGCTCCTACAAAAACAAGGCATAAAATGCGATTTTGCTGAATCCGCAGGAGATGCATTAAATTATCTGGAAACCCATAAACCTGATGTCATTTTTATGGACCATTTAATGCCTGGAATGGATGGATTTGAAGCCACCAAAGCAATCAAAGCCAACCCAAACACAACACATATTCCAGTCATCATGTGCACCTCCAAGGAGGGCACAGAATACGCTGAGCAAGCAATGGCCACCGGTGCAGTCGCTATTTTGCCCAAACCTGCCCCCTCTGCAACATTAACTGCTGTTTTAAATCAACTTACACCGAAGACATCAAACACAGGAACCTCAATTACACAGGACTCCAGCACCCCACAACCATCAGGTGGATTCAATCAACGTGCTGTTGAAGGTATTGTGAAAAAGATCGTCGACGCTCAGCTTGAGAGTGTACGAAAGAATTTAGAAAAAACCGTTGCCAACCATGTCAAAGATCACATTGATGGCATGATGATATCTACCAGAGACACTCTCAAAGCAGATGTAAGCCGAACAATTGAATCTGATGTAAGTAGCCTTACACAAAAAGTAAGTAAAGATGTTGCTAACACGCTGTTTGAAGAGCGCTTTTCAGAAATAAGTAACACCATTTTGGCGACTCTCGACAGCCGCCTAGAAACACACAAAGGCGCGGTTATTCAAGCTCAAAAACCAAGTCCTGCATTAATAGAAGAAGTTAAAAATATCGCTCAATTCACTGCCGCCCATACGTCAGGGGAAACCGCAAAGTCTTCTGCTGAAGAAGTTAGCCGGGCAATAGCTCAAGACGTTGCACAAGAAGAGCTATTGAGCCTTAAAGCCGAACTAATGGAACAATTCAAGAACGATATCGGTAGCGCAACAGCCGCCTCAAAATACTTTGGCATTGCCGGTGCCATATTGGGACTTGCTGCTATAGTTTTAGTGTTCATCTAACTTATGCAAGGAGGGGTCATGCTACAATCTGTAAATGGCAGAGACTATATGTCCCGCAAACCTGTTACATTTTCACCAGATACCAATATATTTCAAGCAATCCATGAACTGCTTACCCATAAAGTTTCTGGAGGCACTGTCGTTAACGATAAAAACGAAGTTGTCGGTGTCATTTCTGAATTCGACTGCCTCAAAGCCATTCTAGATGGAAGCTATTATGGCGAGGTCAACGGAACCGTTGAACAATACATGACATCAAATGTAGAAACCATCAATGCCGATGCCGACATTTTAGAAGTTGCAAAACGCCTACTGGATGGAAAAAGGCGCCGCCTACCCGTTATAGAAGACGGGAAATTTGCAGGTCAGTTCAGCATTCGATCAATATTAAAAGCTGTCAAAGATTTTGACGTCCCCATCGACCCAAAGGAAAAGTAGGCATTAGGTAGATGGCAATTCTTGGCGCAAGCGCCCAATATTGTCATCTTTTTGCTGCCACAACGTAGCAACCCAGCGATGAAATAACTTTCGAAACTCAAGATCCTCTTCGTAATTCCCTTGCAATAATTCCTCACCTAACTCCAATTGACGAACATCAACAATTACTGTCGACACTTGACCACTTAATAACGACCAAAACCCAGGAATCTCACCTTCTGGATAAACAACCGTAACATCTAAGACATGCCTTACCTGCTGACCCATAATTTGCAGCGCAAAAGCGACTCCACCAGCCTTGGGCCGCAATAAATACCTATACGGCGAAGATTGACGATGACATTTTTCTTCCGTAAAACGCGTACCTTCTAAAAAGTTCATCAAGGATACAGGGATATCTTTGAACTTTTCACAGGATGCTTTTGTGATTTCAAAGTCAGCCCCCTTACGATGAGGATACTTCTTCAAGTATGCTTTCGAATATCGCTTCATAAAAGGGTAATCCAAGGCCCACCAAGCAAGGCCAAGTAACGGCACCCAAACCAGCTCTTTCTTTAAGAAAAATTTAAAGTAAGGGATTTTTCTATTAAAAGTTTGAATAAGTGCAGGTATGTCTACCCATGACTGGTGATTGCTGATAATCATATAAGATTTGCTGGAATCAAGGTTCTCCGCGCCCCTAATATCCCAGCGGGTTGACGTTGTGAATGCAAAGATCCATTTGCACACTTCAGCCCAACTCTCTGCAATCAAAACAATAGCAGCAGAACAATGCTTACGGAATATGGGTAAAGGAATAACAACTTTAAGCAAAGCCATCAACGTCAAAGGAATCATTCCAATAACGGTATTTAGCAACACCAATGTTGACGTCAATAACCCTATAATTAAGGACTGCATATTATAATAACCCGACACTTAAAACGAGAAGTATACCTAATGTGAAAAAAGACAACAAATAAGAGAAGGTGACATAGAGCCGTAGAATGTAAAAACCATAAAACTCTGTCACAAAAGATCGTCGCCTAACAGAGCACGGAGAAGACTAGCTGAGTATGATGAAGTGGGAAGGCTATGCCCTTCCCACATTAAATTCGATTCAACAAAATATCTTTGACAACCAGAAACTCAACCTTTAAGGCCTCATAAACTTCCGGAGCACCAGAAACATCCCCATCTTTACCCATAGCCTCCAATTGACGAGCTATTTCTGATAACGACGTCGCACATACATTACCAGAACTACCCTTTATGCTATGAGCAACTTGTCGCAATGCTTCTGCATCTCCTCCAGAGATAATGCTACCGATTTCTTCGACCTTTGCTTCAGAGTCAGCAATAAAAGTATCCAATAACATCTGAAAATCTTCTTCCATAATGTCTTTCAGATCTTCTAATGACTCCATATCAAAATGGTCTTCGGGGTTACCTGACATATCTAATACCCTAATTTCTTGATTTATACACGTATTTTAAGCTTATATTTGCTAACCATCAAAGCTCCAAACAAAAACCACTTCAACCTGATTGCCATTACCTAAGTACCGTATCGATTCACACATCGTATTAATCAACGGAATCCCTCGACCACTATACCCCTCGGTTTTGTGGTTATCATCCTTATCACCATGATCAAACCCTGGGCCAGTATCCTGAACTCGAATAGTAAGTCGACCGCCATTCTCCCACGGCTTATGATCTAGATGAAAGGTCACCGACCCCACATCCAACTCATTCAACCTAGACACCCGCTGCCCATAGTACTCGGCAAAACCCGTTGGAGAAGCTTTCAGGTCAGACTCAAGGCCCAACACACCATGCTCTAGAGCGTTAGAGTACAACTCCGCAAGTATTGTGTAGATTTTTCCGCTGTGAGGGCGTAACCCAGGCACTTCCATTAACAAATGTGTTAAAAGAGGTAATGGGTTAAACTCCTTAAGTGTTAGCGGCCTCAACTCATAGCTCATCGCCCAGTCAGGAGGCCCACCAATCAAACTTCGTGAGTCACTCTCACTGAAATATTCGCCCAAATCTTCTTCTGCAACCATGATGGCTTCAACAATCGTGTGATCGTCATCTTGCTCAGCATGGTTAGTATATTCAGCAACCGCTTCAATTAATTCATCAAAGAATTTCTCAGGATCGTTATTGTCTTCAAAAGCCTTTCTAACACCTTCTTCGGCAAACATTTCCTCTTTCTCGTTCACCTCTTCAAAAATGCCGTCAGACCACATGTAAAAACGATCACCTTGAGACATCGGAATAACACGAGTCTCAGTACTGAATTTGTCTCCACTAAGAACGCCTAATGGCAAATTTTGAGAACGAAAGTTTTCTAATGTCCCATCCTTGCGATAAACGAAAACATCCGGCAATCCGCCTAACCAAAACTCGGCTGTTTCGTTGCGAAAGCTAAAGTCCACTAGACATGTGCAACAAAACACACCCACTGGCAATATGCGCTTTAGTTTATTATTAATCTCTCGCAAAATATCTTGTAATGAGAAGCCCTTTTGAGCCATCCCATAAAATATTTCGGATACCGGCATTGCACCAATAGCAGCAGGTAATCCATGCCCCGTAAAATCGCCTAAGAAAACAAACATACCACCATTCGGCTTTCTAGCAGCCAACACCAAATCACCGTTAAACACGGCCATAGGCGATAACAAATATTTAATATTTGGGGCGTCTACACAGCCAGAATGGGCAATATTATCAAACACCACTTTTGCAACTTCCTGCTCATGGATCAAGTGGTCGTGATGTTTAATTATTTTGTCGCGCTGATCTTGCACTGTTTCATGCAAGCGGCGCATACGAGCAAATGCCTGAATTTTTGCCTTCAGAATGATTCGATTATACGGCTTGCTTAAAAAGTCGTGTCCGCCTGCCG
The DNA here is from genome assembly GCA_913063125.1 of uncultured Gammaproteobacteria bacterium. GTDB lineage: Bacteria > Pseudomonadota > Gammaproteobacteria > Pseudomonadales > Ketobacteraceae > 42-54-T18. The sequence continues at coordinate 40,095 of CAJXZM010000020.1, forward strand.
CAAGGCAGTCGGCCAACGAAGCCGCATCTTTAAGAGATGTTAAAAATATGATGGGAACTAAGTTGTCCCCCGCCAATTCTGTAATCACCCTTGCCGCTTCGAACCCGTCAACATTAGGCATTAAAGCATCAAGCAAGATAAGATCAGGAGACTCCTTCTTGAACGCATCGATCGCTTCTTGACCATCACATGCAGTATATACAGTATGACCTTCTTTACGAACAATGGTTTTAAGGATTAAGCGGTCAGAATCATTATCATCCGCAATTAATATCCTAAGTGTTTCGTCGTTAGCTTCTACCAATTCTTTCTCTGATTTTTTGTCCATTACGCACATCCCAACACTCTAATTACACTGAAACAATTCCAATTCATTAAAGCGTGGGCCGATTGTTGGATTACTTAATAGCGAACAGCTGTTCGAAATTAGAAATGGTAAGGATCTTTTTAACATCAGGGTTGCAGTTTATGATCTCAATATTTGAGTTATCACCACCTGCATGATCTCTTAACAGCAAAAGCATACCCAATGCAGAACTATCCAAGTACGTGGTTTCTTTCATATCCACCACATACCCTTTAGGATCATCGGATGTTTTCTCATAGGCATCGCGAAATTCCTGATGAGCACTGAAATCAAATCGTCCCTGGATCTTAATGGTCAATTCACCAGCGGACCCTTCAGAAGACCATATAGCCATTATTACACCTCAAGACATAGTTATATACTGTGAACATCTACCATTGTAGATGTTACTTTATTAAATTCACAAACTTGTGAACATCTAAATTACACTCTTAATACTGAGCATAGACCAAAATATTACGTCACGTAAATATTAAGAGATAATTTCATTCATTTTATCGTGCTGATCCACAAATTGTAAGAATCCTTCATGAATTTCAACAAGTTGCTGACGATCTAAGTGCTCAGACAAGCTCAAAAGTTGAACATCTGCGGTTAAATTTTCAGCAATATGCAAAAGTGACTGCAGGGTATCACGCAAACCCGATATCACTCTTCTAATTGTCTCCCCCAGCTGCAGCCAGCGAACATCTAATTGAGAGGTCGATTCGTAGGTTTGATGAATCTCATCCAATATTCGTAAACAAGCAGCAACACTTGCATGGAACGCGCTACAGCGCACACTTGTCAAGGAATACCCTGAAATATCATCTAGTTCCGCCTCAATCCAGGACAGCGCAGCATTTTCTGGCAAAAAATCCACATTCGACAAGCTGCTTGTCAATCCTTGAATTAAATTTGAAAGCCGCAATAAATCATGCTTCGCACGCTCGCTAATTCCAACCAAGTCTTTGGACACCGAAACAAAGCCACGCCCTACCTCACCACAACGAACTGCTGATATCATCGCATTCACTGCCAATAGCTCAGTATTCTTCGCGAAGTCACCGGCTTGATCCACCCGGTCATCCATGCGCTCAAGCATCACTAAAGTGTTCGTTATATGTGCGGCAAGCATTCTCGTCGATTCGTTCATGCTTACAAGCAACCGAAAATAATACTTTTCAACATCTGAGAAATGTCGCTGTTCCATCACCCTTTCCTCTTCGGAAATTAAGCGAGGCTCAGTCACCAATTTCACGGTTCGACGATACGCGGTAAACATCCAGATACCGTAAGAACCCGAAATTAACAATATAAGATACAACGGGGCTTCTGCAACAAAACACCCCACAACCGTTAAGCTTGAAAAAGCCAATGCCACACCATAACGAGGAAAAAATGATCTCAAACGGTATTTACCCCGTAGATTTTATCGAACCTTTATCAACGCGCCGATTCGTTAACGCCAATAAACGTTCAGGAACTTTCAGCAACGGCTTCATTTCATTATGGCCATTTATTTTGAATACTGCACCCGGCATCCCCCAAACCACACTGCTTTCTTCATCTTGTATGATGGTATGGCAGCCAAATTCTTTCATACGCAACATTGAATCAGCACCATCAGCACCCATGCCCGTTAACATAACCGCTACGGTATTTTTAAGACCACAGGCTATTATTGAATCAAACATAACCTCAACAGAAGGTTTGTGTCGATTTACATCGTCTCCCTCCTGCAATGCAGTAATCAATCCATTACTGGTTTTTTTAACCAACAGATGCTTCCCCCCCGGTGCTATATATACATGACCCGGCATTAGTTTTTGATTGGCTACTGCTTCGTGAACAATCATTGAACAGGTGGTATTCATTCGAGCAGCATAACTTGCACTAAATTTTTCTGGAATATGCTGTGTAACAACGATCGGCGGGCAATTGGCAGGTAATCGCAACAGAACGTCTTTAATCGCTTCAGTCCCACCTGTTGATGCACCTATCGCAATAATCTGCCCCACACGCGGAGCGTAATCATTGACCTTCTGAATTGCTTTGACTTTTTCTGTACTGGTTTTTTGAGAACGGCGTTCCAGCTCCCTCACATTGGCTTTTAATGACGCTCGTATTTTCGAGGTAACATCTGCAGCATACTTTTCTAGGCCTTTACCCAGATTTTCTTTAGGCTTTGGCACAAAATCAAAAGCACCAATGTCCAGTGACTCCATCGTTATCGCCGCGCCAGCCTCCGTCAACGTAGAAATCATAATCACCGGCATAGGCCGCAAACGCATGATGTTACGTAAAAAAGTAATTCCATCCATGCGAGGCATTTCTATATCCAACGTAATCACATCTGGGTTAAGATGTTTGATTTTATCCCGAGCAATAATCGGATCTGCGGCAGTCCCTACTACCTCCATATCATCTTCAGCATTAATCATCTGTTTTAACAACTGACGAATCACCATTGAATCATCAACCACCAAGACTTTTATCTTTCCCACGCTACACTCCTAACATTCACCCAACCATCAATTACCTCATCAAAACAACTCAATTTCACCCTGAGTAGATTTTTGATTAATCGATTTTGCGTAATCATTTTCACGGTCAAACACCACGGTATTCCGGGTCGTTTTTAATTTTCTAACCTTTACCGATCCGGTGTCAGAAAAATACAATACTTTTCGAGGAAATTCTCCCCCCAGGTCTTGCACTGCAATTTTTATATTTTCTTGATCTAAATAATGCAGAATAAAATCAATATTTTTTTGACCTACATCCATTTTATTCATCCCTGCGAGAACTTTCCCCCCACCAAACAACTTAACTTCTAGATTCTTTCGAATGCCACCGTTTTTTAACACTTCATTAATAAGAAATTCCATGGCCCAGTTACCGTATCGGGCAGCATCACTTAACTCGGGATTAATGCCTGCTCTTTCTGCATGTTGTACCGGAAGCATAAAATGATTCATACCCCCAACCCCATTTATTGGATCCCGAACACAAGCAGACACACAAGACCCTAGTACTGTAACAACCATTTCACCAGCTTTACTAACATATAACTGGCCTGGCAAAATCTTTGCTGCATGCACGCCAAGGCGTTTATCCCAATAACGGTTAATATGTTCAAAACCGTTAAGAGCTTGGGGGACGGGGGGCGGATCGCCACCATGATCAGTTGGTTTTAACCCCGCAGTACTCATGATATTTTCCTATAAATAGTACGCCCCAGGGATTCAAATCGTTTTGTAACACCGTGCAGCGTTTCTGAATGCCCAATGAACAAATATCCATTCGGCTTTAACATTTCGGCATAACGATCAAAAAGTTCCCTCTGAGTATCTTTACTGAAATAAATCACCACATTTCGGCAAAAGATAACATCAAACTTCCCTTTCATTGGCCAATCGCCCAAAAGGTTAAGTCGATTAAACGTAATATACTTTTTCAAATGAGAGGACATTTCATAAGCGAAACCTCGGCCCGAGGCAGGCACGACTTCGTTAAAGTTTTTTTTCAATATTGGAGCAGGAAGCCCATCCACACGATCTGGAACATACACCCCAGCTTTTCCGTGTGAAACAACATTGGTATCTAGATCTGTCGCTAAAATCTTTACATCCCAACCTTTAACATCAGAGAAACCCTCATGGAGTGTCATTGCCAGAGAATAAGGCTCCTCTCCCGAGGAACAACCGGCAGACCATATTCGGATTTTTTTTGAAACTGAATTTTTTGATTTAACCTCAGGAATAACAGTATCTTTTAAATAATCAAAATGATGATTTTCCCGAAAAAAAGAGGTTAGATTAGTTGTTATTGCATTAATAAAATCGGTCATTTCTTCTTGTTGATGACTCTTCAAATAGTCACAGTATTCTGCAAATGTTCGTAAATTCAAAGAGCGTATCCGCCGAACAATACGGCTATATATCATATCTCTTTTATGCTTCCCTAACTGGATCCCCGTTTTCTCATTCGCCAGACGCGCGATGAATTCAAAATCCGAGTCCATCATTGGAAACTCACGATTTGAAAAGCTGTTGCCTTTTGCATCCACGTTTTTTATGGCTTTTAATGTTTGCATAATGACGCTAACAATCCATTTTCATAATAATCTACAGATGATATAAACGGGTCTTAGTGTACAACCTTAAGTTCTTCTGGATCGCGCATATCACTTTCCAACAAAGCATCGATATCAAGAATTATAATCATCTTTTCATCTACGGAAGCCAACCCTCGAATATAGTTTGTATTCACATGATCTCCTAAATCCGGGGCCGTTTTCATGTCATCCAGTGATAACCCGTACACATCACTTACTGCATCAACAACGATACCCATGATCCGCTCACCATCATCAAACGCCACACGCAACACGATCACAACCGTAAGCGGACTGTACTCAACATTATCTAGATTAAACTTAGCTCTAAGATCAACAATAGGAACAATGATTCCTCGAAGATTAACCACGCCTCTTATATGCGCAGGTGAATTAGGTACAGGTGTAACAGGTTCCCATCCCCTAATTTCTTGCACACTAAGGATATCAACACCATATTCTTCTTCGTTCATAATAAACGTTAGATACTGTTCGAGATTTTCATCCTCCACTAGCGTATTACCACCAATTTTTTCATCGGAATCTTCTAGAGATGATTTTTCTGCTAATGTCATATTCGACTCTCTTTGCATCTATTTTACGAATCAGTTATGCAGCCCTGTGCCGACCGTTAATCGATACCACCTTGCTACTTTGGTGATATGCTCCAGCCATACGAACCATATCGGAAATATCTAAAATAAGTGATACAGTGCCGTCCCCAAGAATAGTTGCACCAGAAATCCCTTCTACTTTTTTATAGTTGGACTCCATACTCTTAATAACAACTTGTTGCTGACCCAATAAATCATCAACAACCAAGGCAACCTTGTCAGCACCCGCATCTACTACAACTAACAAACTTTCTGACAACTCTTTTGTAGATGGTTCTACGCCAAGAATCTCCCACAATTTGACAATGGGAATATAATCTTCTCTTAATTTAAAGACATCACAACCACCTGCCACATGATTAACATCCTCAGCATTAGGCTGCAATGACTCAACGATAGACACCAAAGGAATAATGTATTTCTGCTCTCCCAAGCTAATTAATTGCCCATCCAATATAGCCAAAGTCAAAGGCAATCGAATAGTAAAAACGCTACCCTTACCCTCCTCCGAACTAACCTCTATTGTGCCGTTAAGCTCTTGGATATTTCTACGGACAACATCCATTCCTACTCCGCGACCTGAAACATCCGTCACTTCGTCTGCCGTAGAGAATCCAGGGCGAAAAATAAGATCGTTAACCTGCTCATCTGTTAATATGTCTTTTTCACCAATCAACCCATTTTCAACGGCCTTTTTACGAATTCTTTCTTTATTTAATCCCGCGCCATCATCCGTTATTTCGATAATAATATTACCGCCTTGATGGGACGCATTTAACGTAATAGTCCCCGTTTCAGACTTCCCCGCAGCGATACGCTCTGCAGGCACCTCCAAACCGTGATCGAGTGAATTTCTAACAAGGTGAACCAAAGGATCACCTATCTTTTCCATAACAGTTTTATCCAATTCAGTCTGTTCTCCGACCAAGACAAGCTCAACTTTTTTATCCAATTGCCGGGACAAATCCCTCACCATTCGCGGAAAACGACTAAAAGAAAAGCTAATAGGCAGCATACGAATACGCATAACACTCTCTTGTAAATCTCGAGTATTATGTTCTAGCTGAGCCAACCCCTCTTGTAATCTTGCCAATTTATCCATCGTAAACTCTTCACCCATTTGTCCTAACATAGACTGAGTGATGACCAGTTCACCGACTAAATTAACCAAGCTATCTATTTTATCTGTTCCTACACGTATGGACGTTGCTTCAGGTGTTTTTTGTGGGAGTTGGGGCGTATTTTTCTTGCCTTCTGAGGCTACTACGTCGACATTTTGTATCGGCTCTTGATCAGTGATACTTTCAGAAGCAGCATTAACATCATTTTCAGAATCAACGTTCCCAACACCCTCTACGGAAACTGAGGTATCAAATAGCCCCGCTACCTCGCTGATCGTAAGCTCTGCATCATCGACAACCCACTCAAAAATCTCGTCTATTGTAGATTTTGGCGCTTTGCTATCGAGTAATAAATCCCAACCCATACAGCATTCTTCTGGATGAATCCCCTCAAATTCAGGAATCCTATCCACCAAAGCTGTTACGGTAAGCGTCCCTAACTCTCTCAATTCACGAAACATGCGCAATGGCTCATTACCAGTACGCAACATGTTTTCATCAGGAACAAAGTGGATTTGCCAAATGCTTTCACCGCCCTCTTCGTCACTGGCAACGCTACTAGTTTCTGCTGAGGACCCTGCATTTTCCAGTTCGCTTTTAACACATTCACTTTGACCGGCTGACTCGCTATTCGCACTACCATCTAAAATAGAATTAAACGCATCAATTAATTCGTTTGATTGTTCAGTAGAAACAGGTTCTTCTGCTTGCAGTTGAGCCAACATATTGCGTAAACAATCAACCGATTGCAGAAACAAGTCCACATGATCAGGCTCTATATCTCGCGACCCATCTCGAATTTGATCTAACAAAGTTTCTAACACATGAGTAAAGGCAGCAACCTCTTTGAAACCAAACGTCCCACTGCTTCCTTTAATTGAGTGAGCGGCTCTAAATATGGTATTAATGGATTCCATATCCACATTGCTGCAATCAATATCCAACAAACAGGATTCCATAGAATCCAGCCCTTCATAACTTTCTTCGTAAAAGATTTGATGGAATTGGCTTAAATCAATACTCATGACATTCCTCGCGTGAGAAGTCTCCTACCGAGACCTCATTGGCGTTTTCGATCTGAAAAATGATTAATAATTTGGCTAAAAATCACTACAGTGCACGATACAAGTAAACCTAAACAAGAAGCTCACGAGTATCCAAATACATTAACCTAACACCTTCTTGATGGTATTTAGTAACTGATCTGGGTTAAAAGGCTTCACGATCCATCCTGTAGCACCGGCAGCTTTACCTTCCGATTTTTTCCCCGTGGCAGACTCTGTTGTCAGCATCAATATTGGCGTGTACTTATAATCTGGCAATTGTCGCAAATTCTTAATTAGCGAAATCCCATCCATTACCGGCATATTGACGTCCGACAGAACTAGGTCCACCGGCCCTCCTTTTGCTTTATCTAACGCCTCTTGACCATCAGAGGCTTCGATGACGTCATAACCTGCGCCTTGCAAAGTAAAACTTACCATTTGTCTCATAGACGCACTGTCATCTACCGCTAATATCTTTGCCATTACCTATTGCTCCACTGTACTGTACTGTACTCAACTAAATCAAAACCAAATCAGAATTAACACACATGCTATTCCCTGCATACACTCGTCAGTGTTTGATATTGAGAACCTCATGCATACCCAATAATGTTGCATTATCCAGAAATGCTTCAGATGGATTCACAAAAAATACGGATGCATGCTTTTTATCCATTGATTGCTGATAGCTGTATAGCAACTGAAATACCGTTGTATCCAACCTCTCAACATTCCTTGCATCGAGATTAATAACATCACCATTTCGTGCGATCTCATTAAGGGACTCGTGTAGTTTTTCCACCACACTAATATCCAACGATATATCTAATTCAAGCGCTACATTCTCTTCCACAATGTGACCTATCTTTATTACTGTCTCTACTAAAAAAGCATAGACCGGTTACCCTTAAGTGCATCATCAAAAAGAAAGTATTTACCCTATCCGTCGCTTTTATAAGAAAACGATATGGTTAAAGCACCCAAGATAAGATTTTACTATAAAGAAAGTGACGGTAGATGGGATTGAGCGGTCATATCAAAGAAATTTCTAGGTAAATTACCACTCTCTTCTAGGGTATTGCGAGCGCTCATCAATTGCCTTTTGTTCTTGTTTATCAATGAACAACAACTCTTCTTCGCGAGCGCGCGCTATCAAATCATCCATACTTTTTAATCTCGCATGAGATTCAACCCATGCCTTACGATGAGCCTCTACATGCTGGCGATATTGCTCCACCGTTTCTTGCTGGCGCTCTACCACCCCATTGAGTTTCGCTAAAAATAACTGGTACTTTTCAAGAACTGTCGCCGCTACACCCGCAGTTCTCGAAGTCGCTCCATTTGACAACGTGGTGTAATAATCCTGACGGTATTGTTCTAGCTCTTCTAATTGTTTTATTGCCGCATTTAATCCTTTCTGCGCATCCCCCAAGCGCCTAGCAGCTTCCTTCTCTTCTTTGTCCTTAATTTGTCGTACCGGAGCTAACCGTTTCGATCGCTTCATGAGAACAAGACACCAAGTTCTTTCAAGCCTTCGTCAAACCCTACGCGCTTGCTCAGGGGTTGCCTTAAAAATGCTTTTAAACCATCTATTTTTTGAATAGATAAATCCGTTTCAGGGTCGCTACCTTGCACATAGGCCCCAACACTGATCAAATCCCGACTTTGTTGATAACGCGAATAAAGCCGCTTAAACACTTGCCCTGATTGCATATGGTTATTGTCCACAATGTTCGGCATTACTCGACTAATGGATGCTTCAATATCAATAGCAGGATACTGACCCTCTTCTGCAAGGCGGCGAGATAACACTATATGGCCATCTAGAATCGCTCTCGCAGAATCTGCGACAGGATCTTGTACATCATCACCTTCTGTCAGTACGGTATAAAATGCGGTGATTGACCCTCCTCCTTCAACACCATTACCTGCTCGCTCTACAAGTGCTGGTAATTTTGCAAATACTGAAGGCGGATACCCTTTGGTTGCCGGTGGTTCACCAATCGCCAAAGCAATCTCTCGTTGAGCTTGTGCATACCGCGTTAACGAATCCATTAACAATAAAACATTTTTGCCTTGATCTCGATAATACTCAGCTATAGAGGTTGCGAGTGCAGCACCATGCAGCCTCATTAATGGCGAGTCATCTGCAGGCGATGCCACCACTACGGAGCGCTTTAACCCTTCGTCACCCAATATATGCTCAATAAACTCTTTAACTTCTCGTCCACGTTCGCCAATAAGCCCAACAACCGTTATGTCTGCCGTGGTGTATTTTGTCATCATACCAAGTAGAACACTTTTACCCACGCCACTGCCCGCAAACAACCCCATACGCTGACCTTGACCGACAGTCAACAAAGTATTAATTGCTCGAATACCCACATCTAACGGTTCGCTGATCGGCCGTCGATGTAATGGGTTGATAGGATCGCGGGCCAGCGGTACCGTCTCATTCAGATCAAAAGCACCTTTTCCGTCCAGTGGTAAACCCCGACCATCCAACACCCTACCTAACAACTGATCCCCCACAGGTACACTGGCAATTTGTTGTAAAGGAATGACTCTTGCGCGCGGTTGAAGACCTGAAACCGGCTCAAGAGGCATTAAAAATAACTTCGGCCCTGAAAAGCCCACGACTTCCGCCTCAATATCCTTAATCTCTGGGCTACGAATAATGCAATGCCCACCAATTGGTACATTACACCCTTCTGCTTCAAGTGTTAGCCCTACCATACGTATTAGCCGACCTTCTACGACATAACTAGGCCGGCCTGCTGTATAGGGTTGATAGGCACTAATTCTCGATGTTATAGAAATACGGTCTTTAAGCTGGAAACTCATGGCATACCCTCATCAGTATCCGGTCTAGCACTGCCATCTATCACCCCGTCAGAAGCATCGCTGCCTAAAGGTTCATTGTCAAAGTGATCAATCTCTCCGAGTAATTGGCCCAATCCACTATTTGAGGTTTCCGAAACGTCTTCCAATGCATCATTTTTTTTGTTGTAAACTTGTTCTATTACAGAAGCTAAACGTTTTTCTGACCTAGCATCAACCATACTTTTTTCAGTTTCAACAATACAACCGCCAGGGGATATGGTTTGGTGGGGTAACAACTGCCAGGTGAAATCGATATCTGTCATTTCAGATAATGCCTTTTGGATAAATTCGGCATCATCTGGGTTTAAATGAATGCGTATACGACCCGCTCCCGCTTGCAAACAATCTAACGCCTCAACTAATACCAGCTGAAGGCTCGTCGAATCCAGCTGTAACTCCCGTTGTACAACTCGCTTACAAATAGATTTCACTAAGTTCATGAGGGCCTGCTCAATCTCTTCATCCTGAGCAGGTATGGGCTCAAGCAACGCACGACAAATATGTGACATTTTTGTTATCATCCCACGAATATCATCAGCACCACTTTGATAACCTTCTTCATAACCTCGCTTTTTTCCGTCCTCTACTCCTTGCAACATCCCATCATCATAGGCCGCTTGCCGAATAGCTTCGACTTCTTCAGCGGTCAACGGTATTATCTCTTCCTCTTCTTCAACAACAATTACCGCAGGTCTTGGCTTAGCTAGAAAGGCATTATTAGCATTCTTACTTTCACCTTCCATTGCTGGTAATTCCCAACGGTCATATGCGGATAAGCCACCCTCACCCACATTTCTCACATTAAGAACATTCGGATTGCCTAACCCTTCTTTTTGAAAGCCGGTTGCTTCGTCATTTACTTCATCAGGCGCATTACCCAAGTCGCTCGATTCAGTCATATTAAATCATCTCTTCGCCACCAGCCCCGCCCAACATAATCTCTCCAGCATCAGCCATTCGACGAGCAATAGAAAGAATCTCTTTTTGAGCACCTTCCACTTCACTGATTTTAACCGGTCCTTTGGCATCTAAATCATCCCGCAACAATTCTGCCGCTCGTTTTGACATGTTCGCGAAAATCTTTTCTTTCACTTGTTCGTCTGCTCCCTTCAACGCCAACATTAATGATTCTGAGGAAACCTCTCGTAGCAAGGCTTGTATACCGCGATCATCCACCTCGCCCAGATTATCAAACACAAACATTAGGTCTTGTATTTCTTGCGCCAAATCCTCGTCAGCTTCTTTGATATTCTCCATCAAATTGGATTCAGTAGCCGTATCCAAGAAGTTCATAATATCTGCTGCACACTTCGACCCGCCCAAATCTGTCGCCGCTGAACTGGTTTGGTTGGTAAACTGCTTTTCCAAAATGTCGTTTAGTTCCTGTAGTGCATGTGGCTGAACAGAGGAGAGCGACGCTATACGCATTAAGATATCTAAACGCTGACGCTCATCAAAGCTAGTTAATGCTTCAGCTGCCTGATCAGGGTCAAGATAGGCAATAACAATGGATTGTATTTGAGGGTGTTCAAATCGAATTAAATCAGCAACATTACGAGCATCCATCCAACGTAATGTATCTAGACCTGCCGTGTTTCCACCATCTAAGATACGATCAATAAGACCACCGGCCTTATCTTCTCCTAAAGCGCTCACCAACATATTGCGAATATAACCATCAGCCCCCATACCTAAGGCTGTTTTATTCGTGATTTCCCCCATAAAAAAGGTCATCACCGCTTCAACTTGGTCTTTTTGAATATTTTCAAGCTCAGCCATGGCCGCACCAATTTTCTGAACTTCTTTT
>CAJXZM010000021.1 GCA_913063125.1 uncultured Gammaproteobacteria bacterium
TTAAAGCCTGCATCCATTTGCCGCCGATACTTCTGTAGATCCTGCTCAAAGTCGGCCATAAAAATACGTTAATAATCTATCGAAAGGAGAGAGTTTAATGAGCGAAATTATAGTCGCTATAAAGGAATTATAGTCGCTTCGTTGGTAATTTTTTGTATATTTAAGAGGGCTGCTTTTTCTTGCAATAAGACGGTGCGTTAATTCTTGACTGATCGGTTAGATATACTTAATATCCAACCGATCATTCAGAAATCAATAGAGACTTTAATGAATAAAATAAAAGCGACTTACGTAAGCATATTTCTAACAGTGTTAACGCTAATAACCGGGTATGCGATTTATGATTTTATGACCAACCCCATTGCTTGGGGTGGGGTATTGTTAACAACGTTACCGCTGTTATTAATGCTGGTGCGAGCTTTTCTATTGTCTAATTTAGCGCGAACGTCAGAGAAATTGCCTGTATTTACATGGTTAGGTGTTGTTGGGATTGTTGTTGCGTGTTACGGCAGTATGACAGTATCGATGCCTATTCCCGTGATTGCTGCTGTAGTAGCCTTTATCGGGTTTCAGTTCTATAACCGCTGGTATTCAAATTTGGATAGAACTGAAAGTGAGCTGTTAAAAGAAGGGCAGCAACTTCCTGAATTTACTGTGTATCAAACGGATGGCCGAGAGTTCTCCTCAAAAGAGCTTAATGGCAGCCCTGCATTGATTCTGTTTTATCGTGGTAATTGGTGTCCTCTCTGTATGGCTCAAATTAGGGAGATAGCTGCACAATATAAGGAAATGGCAGACAAAGGTATAAAAATCGCGCTTATTAGCCCTCAGCCAGAAGGCCATTCTAAGAAGTTGTCGGATAAATTCGATGTGCCATTCCTGTTTTTGGTGGATAAAAACAATGCTGCTGCGGAGAAGCTAAATATTGCTATGAAAGATGGGTTGCCGTTGGGTATGGAAGTGTTAGGTTATGATGGTGATACCGTGTTACCTACAGCATTGTTTATCAATGCTGAAGGGAAGATTGTATATTCGGATCAAACCAGTAATTACCGTGTTCGCCCTGAGCCAGAAGAGTATTTACGTGTCGCTGAAGCTAATGGGCTGTAATTTAGCGTAAACCTTTAACCTTATTGATTATGAATGTTGTTCTAAATATTGTTCTAAACATTTGTGCTGATGCTGTCTTTATATCACCCTACTCGTGTCCTTAAAGGCAGTGACCTCTACATGCCCCACAGCAAGACCCAGTCAGTACCTCAAGCAATGTCTCAACTTGAACCAGAATTAGCCGCGTGGTTATTGGAAGATATAACGCATAATCATTGGGTGCAGATTCGTTATCAATTTCCTGATGTTACTCCGGTGCCCCTATCAGATGTTACCTATCGTATTGTTAGTCTTCAGGATGAAAATATTACGGTTAGCGGAACGCTAGATTCTCAGGGGAAGGCCTACCATGAAGGATTTATTCCTGGTCCTGTTGCAGTATACCTTTCAACAGAGGATACAGTGGCGGTAGAGCTGGAAGTGAATGATCTTCAACAAAACCTCCAGCGGAGTTTTGATAGTTTGGCGGTTTTGTTGTCGTCGCAGAAACTGCCGCTTGATCAACATCTCCAGCAGGAAGCGTTGGTGCCTTATCTGCGCTATCTTTTTCCTCAAGCGAGAGCGGCAGAGCAGGATACGCAATCGTGGCAACATTATTGTCAATGGGTATTGGACGCTGTACCTCCACCCTTGTCTCGGTCATCCTTACCTTATCTGCCACATTACCCCGCTATTGTTAGCGTGGTAATGGATAAAATACCTGCGGATGCGATTCAGCTGATAAGTGCTTATGGCCATTTGTCAGACGAGCATAAAGTATCGATATTTCTACTGATATCGGATGACACCTTTGTGTCGCTATTAGGGTTGTTTGTTGAAAAACTTTGGGGCGAAACGGGCGATTGTGTGTATGTTCGAAGTTTTGTATTAGATCTGTTAAATGGGTTGCTGATTGAGGTGTTGTTGGGGCAAGGTGTTTTTATTGTTAATAATGCGCTGTCAGTATTTGGTTGCTGTAAACAGATTTTTTCTCCAGCGGGGCCATTGTTAGATGAGATCGTGGAGCAGTTGCGTGAATTAATACTATTGTTCCGGAAAACTAAAATTAGTACAACGTTGCAAGGAAGGACTAATACAGAGATTGTTGCGCAATGGCGCGAGCCACCAAATCCACAGCGGTGTGATAAGCATTATTCAAATGTTGCGCTGTTGCCAACGAATGTTAACGGTGACCCGGTTGCCGCGAGTGGTGAGCATCGTGTTGAAGATGGTTATGTTCATAAGTTCGCGAACGAGGTGGTGTTATCACATACGGATTTTAAATTGAATGGCCCGATACCGTTACGTTGGACTCGTCACTATCGCTCTTCATACTCCGGCGGGTGGAGTTGTATCGCGAATGAGGTTATTCATGTCTCACAAGGGTGGGTTAATTATTGTCGAGAAGATGGTGTTATGGTTTCCTTTGAATTGCCTCCCATCGGGAAATATTCTACCAATGTTACATGTGGCCTGATCTTACAACGGATTTTTTATAGTGTTTTCGTCATTAAGGGCGGTGGGGATACCCGAAGAGTATTCAGCGGGTTGTATTCAACAACCTTGCCTTTAGGTGTGGCATCAGAGAAAAGTGTAAATTCTTATTTTGAAGAAATCATACCTATTACGCTGTTAGAAAATCAGTATTCTGAGGGGTGGCAGTTTGATTACAAATTTTTGGAGCATGGTCACCACCAGTTAGTGGGGGTGAAAAGTGGTTGGGGTCATGATCTCGCGATTGAATGGAGTGAGTCGGGCTCTATCGCACGTATAGTGAATAAAAGTGATGGCAAGGTATTGTCTCAATATGATTGGGATAATACTTGTTTACAAAGTGCTGTCAGTGATACGAAGAGGCGCTGGCAATATACGTATTTGTCAAATGACCCCACATTAATATCTACTATGACATATCCTAATGGATCTGATGTCCAGTGGAAATACGATGCAAAGGGACAGGTACAAATCAGCGCTTTGGAAAAACGCGCGTTACAACGCGTTGTATTATCGCAGTCACAGCCGAAATCAGAATCAACGTATAGTTACGACAAAAATCACCTGCTCACTTCTTATACCGACGTTGAAAAAAATGTAACGCAATACCGTTATAACGAAAAAGGCATGTTAACAGCCTTTATTGATCCTGCAGGGGGGGGATTCAGTTTGTCGTATGATGGTCAAGGTCGGTTGCGAGAAGTTACGAATGCTTTAGGGGAGAGTTGGGGGTGTGAATATAACAAACAAGGCGATGTTGAAGCGTTGGTTGATCCCGAAGGTGTGGCATATCGAATAAACTGCGTTGCCGGGCGACCAGTATCGATGTCCGTGGACATAGAAAATGATGTTGAGGTCCGGGCTCTATCCGTTCAGCGTTACTGGCAGTGGGATGCTTGCGCTAATCTTATTATGGACAGCGCTAACGGATGTTTAAATCAAGCAACTTATGATGCTTATGGGAAGTTAATGCAGCTTGTAGATCGAGGGCAAGAGGTAGTGTCGTTTGATTACGATTCCCAAAACCAGTTACAAAAGGTCAGTGCTAATGGCTCTACGCAATTGGCTTTAATGTATCATGGTTCGGGAATGATGTCCCAAATAGCAAAATATTCGGGACAATGTGTTGATTTACAGTTTGATGATTATGGGCGTTTGTTAAAGTGGAAGGAAACAGTTGTATCGGAGAAATACACGCAAACATTGTCCATTCAATACGATAGCCAGGGCCGAGTGTCGCGATTAGATTACAATGGAAAAAACACGGATAGTTTGCAATTCCAATACGCAAAAGGGCCGTTGCCAAAGGCGTGCATTGATGCTTCTGGAGAAGAGTTTTCACTGCAATTTAGTGAAGCAGGACTGTTGCTTAACTGTGATGAGCAGAAAGCAACATGGCAATATGATGCCTGTGGACGGCAGGTTTATTGTTTTAATAATCGGCAGGAAGTAAAAACCCAATATGATGCATTGGGTCGAGTGGTAAAACACCTTGAAGGAAATAGGGTGATTCAATGCGTGTACCAATTGGGAGGACAGTTAGCCCAATATCAGTCACCCCTCGGAAAAGTTGAGCATGCCTATAATGCGTTAGGTCTCCGAGTGAGCTCAACCCATTCAAACGGATATATTGTGACATATCAGTACAGTACCCTGGGTATGCTGGCGCGTATTGAGATAAATGACAACGTTGTATTGGAATACGTTCGTGATGCTGCAGGAGTGGAATTATATCGAAAGCAAGGTGCATCCCAGTGTGCGGGTGATACGTTTGTTACGCGTTGGGTTGATGACTGTTTTGACAGAAAACTTGAGGAAGTTACAGAAAACATTCGATTGCAACCGGACAGTAAAAATCAACCAGAGTTGATAGCGAATTTGATGTTTGTATTGCAGCTGGATAGGTTAGATTTTCCACCCTTGTTACAGCGGTGCGTGAAAAAACTGCAAGATAATGGTAACCCTATGAGAGGAATCGCGAAAATACCAGAATCAAGTCAGATCGAGAATGGCATCGTTGTTCACCATCCCGTAAGTGGTGAGGTGTTGTTAGTTATTTATCAAAATCAAGTGTATTTTTATGAAAGTAATTGCGAACCTGAGTGGCGGGATTGGAATGGGAATGATTCCACACTAAGTGGTATTCGTGTGGCTAGAGAATATTTGCCGACTAAACCTTTGGGCGATATTGATATAAAGGGTGTCATGAAAGAACCTTGTGATGGTATGTTATGGGATTTTGTTACCGAAGGGGTTGCTTCAACAGTAATGAATGCTGTGTCGATAACACATAAGTCAAAAATCATGTGATTGTAGTAGCGGTGTAGTAACTGTGTAGTAACGATGCAATTATAACAATAAGAGAGAATAATAATGACGGAGGACCTTCAGCAGCAGCTTTATGCATTGTTGGCAAAGCAGTCAATAACTGAGCTTATTCACGGGTACTGTAATGCGGCGGATCGTCGTGATTATGACAAAATGCGCAGCTATTATCATGACGATGCGTTAGATGATCACGGTGGTTTTTTTAAAGGCTTGGCTATGGAATTTATTGATAAATTGCCAGAAATCCAAGCACCGATGGAAATATTGCATCACAATGTAACCACCGTAAATATCAAGCTTGATCCTGATGATACGAATAAGGCGGAAGGGGAAGTGTATGTGTTGGCATTTCACACGATGAAAACTTCTGATAGCGGGACAATGGATTTGTTAATTGGTGGCCGTTATTTTGACAAATATGAGCAGCGTGATGGTCTTTGGAAGTTCTCTCATCGTGCTGTTGTTGCAGATTGGGTGAATATACACAACCCTTCTACAGTTGATTTGAAGCACCCCGTTATTGAAGGTTCCCTGATAGGTAAACCTGGGCCGGAAGATCCTTCTTATGCGTTCTTCTCACTATTTAAACGGGGAGAGCGATAATGAACGCATCAAAGCTTAGTAAAAAATTGCGATTGTAACGGGAGCAGGTCAAGCGCCAATTTGAGGCGCTGATTTTGAGGTTCTAGCTTTAAGGCTCCAGCAACGCTAAAGGTTTCTTTTTATGTTGTTCTTTATTAGCCAAATATTTATCTAAGATAGGCTCCAAGTGTAGAGGATTAAAACTGTAGGGGCCTTTGCCGGGATTATAAATAATATGTCCATCAGCACTAATAAAGTAAAGCCTAGCGGGACGTCCAACCCATCGATTGTTGACTGCGTCATCCATACCATCAACGAGAAGTGGAATGTTCTGATGTAATAAATTTCGCTTGAGGCGTTCCGCAACTCGTAGCCGATCGGGGAAATTGGTGTGTTGGGCGATGTCGGTTGCAACCGGGTGGTTAAAGAATATTTTGCTGGTTTCAACAAGCTGTGTACGTGCCAGTGGCCATTCGTCAGTGGCGTGAGGTTCGCTGACATAGACACCGACAAAATTAATGGAATCTTTATATTTTTCATGCAACCGATTGATGTCTGCTAAACCAGCGCTAAATACTGGGCAGCTGTTTGCGCCAAGAAATAACACAACGGGTTTTTCTCCCAAAAAGTCAGATAGTTGAGAGATTGTTTTGCCATCGGACTGTAGTAGTGAAAATTCAACGGCTTGTTGTCCAATTTTAGGAGCGTTGATGTCGAACTCATTCTGCCAATTTTGCTCAAGGGGGCGGTACTTCATAACGTCTTGAGCAATGTATCGCATTGATTGTAGAGGTGAGTTGTGTTCGTAAGAGGTAAAGGTTGTGGCAACAAGGGCAAAAGCAATCACAGCGTACCTAGATAAGGTACCCGTGGCCTGTGAGCGTGAAACTGCTTGACGATGGTAGGTGATATACACAGCGCCAACAGCGATAAACATTAGTAGTGATACAAAAAATGGTAAGTCGATAACTAATGGTAAGCAAAGAAGTGCGGCGAGAACGAGTTGTAGAGTACCAACGATTCGTTTGTACTCATTGGATAGGTTATTGGTGAACCCTAGATGGCTTAGCCACGTGGCGCTTTCTTTTTGTAATAGGTTGATGGCAGAAGAGAAAAATATTGCCAGCCCCAGGCCAAGTTGAATACCTGCCAAGACGCCATGCGCGCTGAATGCGAGAACAAACGGTAGAACTGAGTCTATGGACATGATTTGTTCATACTGTTCCATGATCTTCTCCAGAAGTGATGCAAGTTTGAGCTTGTATTCTAACTAAAAATGATTGATAGTCAATAATGAATGTTATTCAGTTATATTGATTTTGGTTGAAATTCAGCCCATAGGAGATCATTAGATGGAAAATGAAAAGGCACAAATAACGCAGAATACAACCATGGAAGTACCTGCAACGCCCTTAATTACGCTATATACATTTACTATGAGCCCTTACGCGCAAAAGGTGCACTGTTATTTACAGTACAAGCGTCTGCCGTTTAGATGCTTTTACATCAACCCATTACGTTTGAAAAAAGACCTGCCGGTAGGCAAACAGGTGCCAGCCTTGACGGTTGGAGATCAAAGCAAAACTGACTCTTCTGCAATTGGTTTGTGGCTAGACGAATTGTTTCCCGACCATGCGCGATTGTTACCGAAAGACCCTGCGCAAAAAGAAGCGATTTTAACGATTGACCAATGGGTTACTCATCGATTAATTCCTGGTAATTTTAGGCATTATCCTGGAGTAGGATTTACGCCACGCAGAGTGTTAAACGGTTGGCGCTTAGGACAAATATTACATAAAACCTCTCACGGAGGTATTCCATTAACACTTCAGATTATGTGGCCCTTGATACTCAGTCAGCTGGGCTTTTTAACTGATATGGTAGAAATGACCGACCAGCATGTGTCGTTAAGGCAAGCGAACAAAACGTTGTGTGAAGAGTTTTTAGCACATTTAGGCGAGGGACCCTTTTTGGGTGGAATGACACAGCCAAGTTTGGCTGATTTAAGTGCATACCCGCATTTTGTGACGCCTTATCTTGGTGGCTTTAGAGGGGCAGAAGACATTTTGGAGTATCCGAAAATTGTTGCTTGGTTACAGCGTGTTCGAGAATATTTAAATGATACCCCGCCACTGATGCCTGCTGTTACGGTAACAAGAGAGTTTCCTGGCGATCAAAAAGGTACGGCTTATGTGGGTGTAAATGCTAAAGGTCGGTTTTCTTAGATTCTGAAATGGCATGGAGAATGTTTGCTATCTCATCTATTTTTACGGGTTTTGTTAGATATTGATTCATGCCGGCGTCAAAGGCTTTGTCTTGACGTTCTTTGACGGCGTGGGCGCTTAGGCCAACAATAAGGTGCGGTGTGTTTTTATCCTCAAAACATCTGATTTCTTGCGTTGCGGTGTAACCGTCCATTTCCGGCATTTCACAATCCATCAGTATAAGGTCAAATTGTTTTTCTTGTTCTTTTATACATTTGATAGCTTCAATGCCATCATTTGATACTGTGGGTTGGATTCCAAGCTTTTTAAGTACACCTTTGATAACGGTTTGGTTTACTAAGTTATCTTCTGCGACAAGAACCAGTATCCCCTCATAGCGGGTATTTTGCGCTTTTTTGATGGGGGGTACGGCCGTCTTTATATCGAATATATTGGAGAGCGTAGATTTTAATAATTCAATGCTAAGGGGGCGTTGTAATACATCTTTGTTTTTTGACGTTGCAACGGATGGTCCGAGAAAAGTGATGTTGCTGATTTGGGTTTGTGGTAAAAGGTGGTGATATTCACTATTGCACAGTATTGCAGCGTAGCCTTCTAGCTGTTCTGGTGTGATAATTTTAGGCGTGTTAATAATGTCTAGATGTGCACCCCAATAGGTCAATTGTTCTTGAGAAAACTCAAAAAATCGTAAGTTATTATCAATAACAAGAATATTTTTATTTGGAAATAAATTATGTTCAGAGTATTCATTTTTAGATTTTATGCAAGCTAACGTAAACCAAAATCGAGAGCCTTGGCCTTTTTGGCTTTCTACCCCAACCTCTCCTCCCATTAAGTTGATAAGTTGTTTGCATATAGCAAGCCCTAGGCCGGTACCACCATACTTTCTGGTTGTAGACTTATCGGCCTGAGAGAATGTTTCAAATAAATTTTTCTGTTGTTCGTCCGCTATGCCTATACCTGTATCGGTAATTTCGAAGTGAAGATTATTATCTCTGTTGAGGTCTATTCGAAGTGTCACTTCACCATAATCGGTAAACTTAAGAGCGTTACTGATAAGGTTGATAAGTATCTGCCGAAAACGAGTAGGGTCCCCAATAATAATTCTTGGAACCTTGTGATTGATGATGGCGGTAAGTACGATTGATTTTTCATGGGAGTTAAGAGTCAGAACCGTAATGACATCATCCACTAGGGTTTCTAAATCTATTTCTATGTGCTCTATTGTCATTTTTCCAGCTTCAATTTTGGAAAAATCCAGAACATCGTTAATGATGGTTAAAAGAGATTCGCCAGAGCTCAAAATGGTTCTTACATGGCGGCGTTGTTCGTTATCGAGGTCGGAGTCGAGTAATATTTCTGAAATGCCCAAAACACCGTTCATTGGGGTTCTAATTTCATGGCTCATTGTTGCTAGGAATTCACTTTTGGCCTTACTTTCTGCTAGTGCAGCCAATGTCATTGCTTCTGCTTTGGATTCTTTCTTTTGTGCTTCCAGCGCCATCTTTGCTGAGCGTTGTTGCTCTATTCGTGCCAATCGTTCATTCGTTAAGGCTTGAGCCTGGCCTTTGATTTTATCTTTGCGATCGCTGTTGATGCGATAACTGATACCAAAAGCAAGAAATAATGCAAATGCTAAGGTACCGAGTTGTAATCCGAAATGCGTGTAGATATTTGATGGGAGAATGGTTAACGCTCTTAAGGTCGTTGCAGTAGCCCCGATAAATTGGGCAAACCACGCCGTCAAAAGGAATACTGCAGAGACGTTACCTTTTTTTACTTCCTGAATAGACATTGTCATTATGACAGTGATGATTAACAAGCCAAGGCCCATAGCAATAGAAATACTAATGTAGAAGGGAAGTATAAAAACCGAAAGGCTCCATGCAAAAGATGAATTCGTGAGCGCTTTAAGAGTGTTGATGGTTTTGCTTTTTCTGTTTTCGAGGGATAGGTATGATATAGAAAATAGACCTGTTAACCCCATAACGACAGGAATGAGAATGGGTCTAATAAGTTTGTTGAATTCAGGGCTATTAGAGAATAGGTACTCGAAGGTCAAGCCATTTAGACTGGCTTCAACCAATGTAAAGGAGGCTAGGGTCGCAACGTAATAAAGATAACTCTGGTATTGCAACGCAAAGTAAATCGACAAATTAAAAATAATGAGAACAAAGATCGCACCATAAAATATACCGTACATTAGCTGCGCGTTGTGATCAAATGTTGAAAAGCTAATTTTATCCCATAATTTGAAATTAATTTCGACAGTGTCACGACTATGAAACCGAACATAGTAGGTTTGCAGGGTTTCTGGGGGAATCGTGATATCGAAGATAAAGTTGCGGTGAAGGATGCCGCGAGTTTTAAAGGGAAGGGAGTCACCGGTATGAAATGATGAGTAGGTTGTTATCGTAGGGTTTCCTGGTGTCGTCTGGGGGGCGAAAAAAGTGACTTCATCTATTAATGGGTACGCCTGTTCTAACTTGATGTGTTGAGGAGAGGCCGCGGTGTTGTTAAAGCTAACTCGAGCCCAGTAAGCGCTCTTTGAGAACCCGAAGTTGATCGTGCCAGTAAACCCCTTTTTCCATTGTTCTTCTGGAATGCCTCTGATGTCTTGAATGTCGAGTTTTTGGCTGCTATCAGCCAAAATACTGATATAAGGTGACAGTACAACGGGGAACTGCTCGATATTATTAATCGTGATTACATTCGCGGGGCTGGCGATAACAGGTCGACATAGCATCAAAAGTATAATGGAAATGATGACAGCAATGTAATGATGACGGATCACTGGATACAATGTTTTCTCAAATAGTGATTGCAGGTTTGCTTGTAGATAGGAGATGGTTGATAAGAAAATTATAGGTAATAAAGAGAAGTTATGCGAGTTATGGCGGGATTTTGCTAATTTAGATAAAAAGGGGGGTAGGGTAAGAAAAATCAAGTATTGCTTTAGCGGCTCAGATTCCTACTAAAATCTGGATTAATCAGTCGATACTCAGTGGATGGGTTGAAGGGGCTTATTCCTCAACATCACCCTGCATCTCCTATGCTACCGCTAAAGCAACACTTTGCCAAAAGGCGCTTTGTAATATTTACAAATGATCCTGAGACATATAATGGCCGTTAATATGCTTTTTGAACAGATGGCGTAGGGAATAAAGGAGTATGCCATTTGGCATGTTTGGCATTAAGACTCATTAGTCGGGTATGAAAATGGCTTAGAAAAGGCGAGAATAGCCCCAGAATTCAAAAAATAATAAGATAGAGTCACCCTGTATGAACCAATACCAAATAGCAATTTGTGATGACCACCCAGTGTTCCGGGCGGGTATTGCGGGCATCCTAAAGAAAAATGATCAGCTTGCTGAGATCCATGAGTCGGCAGACGTGGCGGAATTAGAGTTGTTGCTGGATCGGGAGACCATTGATTTAGTGTTGCTCGACGTAGAACTGCCTAATGAAACAGGTTTAGAGGCTTTGCCGCGGCTAGCTCCTCATCACCCCGTACTTATTTTGTCTGCTTTTGATGATGCTCGTCGAATTAAGCAGGCGATGGAGTCAGGTGCCATGGGGTATGTGCGAAAAGATGCCAGCCCTGACGAACTTATTAAGGCAGTGTTGGATGCATTATCAGGACAAACAGTATTAGATCCATCGTTGGCTATTCGACTGGCGCAATCATTGCGGCGTGAACCTGACGAGATGGAATTTGTTAAACGAGTTAGTGGGTTAAGTGCTCGTCACCAAGAAGTATTGGCATTGGTAGGTGAGGGGGAGTCGAATAAAGGTATTGGAAAGGCGTTAAATATCAGTGAGGGCACCGCCAAGAATCACGTTGTACGTATTCTGCAGTTGTTAAACATGCCAGATAGAACCAAATTGGCATTGGCACTGTTTAAATACAACGTATTTTAAGCAGGGGGCGTTGTGGCAGGTCCTAACCCACCATTGATTGAGTTGTTACGAAAAGGGAATCCATTAGAATGGGGGGGGCTAGATCGTACCCTGCTGCTAATGGTTGTGAGTAGTTATGTCCCCATCGTTTTTCTGTTTTCTATGTACTTTTTTGAGCATAGTGAGCTGTATGAATACCTAGATCTCTCTGTAGTCGCCTTGTGTCGACAGTTGTGTTGGGCAAGTATGGGGTTCAATACAGTGTTTATGGCCGTGGGTTTGTGGCAGAGGCGGCGTCGCAGAAATTGGCCGTTGCTCTCTCATGGTTTGGCTCAGGTCTATACGTTAGGCATGTTAGCATCGGTGTGGATTACGGGAACGTATACGTCAAACAACAGCTTGCTGTTGATTGCAGGGCTTGCGCTAGCATTACCCCTATTGGATCAGAAGGTAGTCTTTTTTGCCTTAGTGAGTGGCATCCTGGCGAGTATAGTCGCAGTAGCGGCGACCGAAGCAGGGCATATCCGTTATGCACCGTTATTTATAAAATTACCGTTTGAGGATGGCGAAGTGTCCCCCACTTGGGCAATTACGCAGTTTGTTTTAGTGTTAAACAGTATTGCTGCTGTTTGGGTGATTATGGCGTCACTGATAAAACGATGGCGAATTCGAGAGCAGGATTTGTTAGCGCAAATGGAAACACAGGATAAACTAGCATCCTTGGGTGAATTTTCTGCAAGGATAATCCATCAAACCCGTCACCAATTAGGGCTGATGGGTATTTCATTACATAACCTATCGTTGCATATTGATGATCAGGCTCGTAGCGGAGAGTCTCTTAATATAGAGCGAGTAAGAAACGAAATACGGTTACTTGATGATATACAAAACAAGTTGCGACAAACCCTAAAAGAAGACCTGAATATGGAGCCCTCAGGGGAATTGTCTGATCAACGCAGTTATTGTGAGATTCTCAAAGAAGAGGTGGAAAATTTACAACGGTTAGCGTTGCAAAACGGTATTATTTTGCGGCTACAAATCAGCGAACCTGAATCAGCACGGTGTTTCCCTTTGCTTCCAGAAGAGTGGGGGCAAGGATTGTTTAATGTCATTGAAAACGCGGTGTCTGCAGCGAAGCAGCAAGTTTCGGTGATAACCACAATTGAAAACGGCAAGTTACATATATTGGTGCGTGATGATGGTGAAGGTATTCCTGAGTTATTAATGGCACGGGTAATGCGGCCTTTTATCACCACAAAACAGGATGGCAGCGGCATGGGATTAGCGATTGCCGAAGGGGTGACACAAAAGGAGGGAGGGAGCTTAGTGTTGAGCAACCATGAAGGTGGTGGTTTGGATGCAATATTTTCAATACCTGTTACAGCAGTGAAGAGTTAGTACTAAATGAAATTATATGATTGGTTGGAAGAACAACCGTTTACCCTGTCAATGTCATCGGGTTTTTTTAGTTTTTTTGCTCATGCAGGAATGCTTGCAGCGCTAGTTGATCAAGGATTAAAACCAGTAAAGTTAACGGGCTCTAGTGCTGGTGCGCTGGTGGGAGGCTGTTACGCATCGGGATGTTCTATTGACGAGCTAAAAGAGCAATTGTTTGCCTTGCAGCGAGATGATTTTTGGGATCCAGGGTTTGGCCTAGGGTTACTAAAAGGTGGCTTGTTTCAGGAGCAAGTACGCAATATTTGTAAAGTCTCAAATGTTGAGGATTGCCCAATACCTTTTAGAGTATCAGTATTTAATTTAGATTCTTGGGATACCGAAGTGATTGATCAAGGGAACCTTACCCGAGCGATTGCAGCCTCCTGTGCTTTTCCGTTCTTGTTTCAGCCTGTGGCGCTAAATGGTGCTCGATATCTTGACGGTGGAATCAAGGACCGGCCTGGTTTGAAAGGCACGCAACCTGGTGAGCGCATTCTTTATCATCATATTAATTCTCGGTCACCGTGGCGTAGGAAAAACAGTCCAGCATTACAGGTTCCACAAGCAGTAAATATGCAGGCTATTAGCATTAATGGATTACCTAGAGTAGGCCCTAATAAATTGCATAATGGGATCACTGCATTTGACTATGCGTATGATCAAACAGGTGAGCTGTTACAGCAAACGATAGCAGCAAACGATAGCAGCAAACAATTACAGTAAACGGTTACCGCTAACAGATGACAGACACTGATATTGTCTTTTTGACAAATGAAGCAAAAATAGATAATACATCCACAACGCATAAAACAGATATTCAATGGTTATTTGCTCATGGTGCAGGCGCACCTATGGATTCGAATTTTATGAATGTGGTTGCAGAGGGTGTTGCTGCTGCTGGCATAACAGTTAAGCGGTTTGAATTCCCCTATATGGAAGAACGGCGTGAAACGGGAAAGAGGCGACCTCCGAATAGGGCCCCAGAGTTACTCCAGCATTTTATACGTGCCATTGAACAGGCTGGTGGAATGTCGCAGTGTGTCATTGGTGGTAAATCAATGGGTGGTCGAATGGCGAGTTTATTAGCCGCAGAAAATCCCAACGATGTTATGGGTGTTGTGTGTTTGGGTTATCCTTTTCATCCGGTGGGGAAGTTGGAGAAAACACGTATTGATCACTTTCCTGGTATATCGGTTCCACATTGTATAGTGCAGGGTACCCGTGACGCGTTAGGTACTCATGATCAAGTTGAAAGTTACGGGCTGCCAACGATTGTGGATGTACATTGGCTAGAGGATGGAGATCATGACCTGAAGCCTCGGAAGAAAAGTGGTTTGACGCATGAAGAGCATATCGCGTGTGCGATAAAGCAGGTGGTTACGTTTATTTTATCGATAGATAAAAAACAAAAGAATAAATAGTAAAAAGGGTAATTTTATGTTGGTTAGATGGGTTGTATCAATATTGTTAGTTGTAATTATATCGGGTTGCACGTTTAAAAATAACCCGACTCCCTTGGGTGATTCTGAATTGGTGGGGCAGTGGCTGCACGAAAGCGAAGAAAATATAAATGGTGATAAGGTGATAGCCCGTATGGCGTTAGATATTACGCAAGAGGGGTATATAACGTATCACTTTATGTCGTGTTTTTTATCGAAGGCTGAGCAAAAGAAAAATAAAACATTACATCTTCTTAACATGCCGATGATTCGTGTAACCACAACAAAAATCAAAGCACAGACATTTCCATTAACGCCAAAATGGGAGTTTAAAATTAATGAATGGCCTTCTCAGAAAAATAACCAATGGCAGATGACAGTAGATAACATATTGCTTGATAAGGTAGGTGTCGGTGAGGATCTGGGGGCAGAAATAGACAGCTGGCATTGTGAGTAAATGCGTGTTTCTCGATGAATATTTATATCTTGCTAATATCACCCAATAGAACATTTTATTCTTAAATATTCCATTGGGTGCGGTCATGGAGATCGGTCGAAGCCAACGAAGCCAAAATAGTTACGTACAAACTCTAACGAAAGGTTAGATCTTTCGCTGTAACCCACCAAAAGCTTTGAATAATGACTTAAAGAATTTGGAAAGTTCCAGTGACATTACCGCAAAGTCTTGATCAAATTGCTCCGCCGCACTTTCAGAGTCTGCTTCGTCAGCTTTTTCTAGAACCATATCTTGAAACTTTAAGCGTTTTATCGTGAGGTCATCTTCAAGAATACAAGACAGAGCGTCTTTCCAGAGCACGCCAAGTTTTTTAACCTGTTTACCTGCGGCTAGGTGTGTTTGGATTTCGTCAGAATAAAGGTCCTGCCCTTTACAGCGAACAACATTACCGTCTTCCGCTGGATTATACAGCTCGCATTCTTGGTCAATCTCAAAGTTTTCCCCTGCTGTTTGGTGCTGTAACCAGAGTGTCATTACTTCGCTAGGGATGTTTTTTGCATTAGGTGGAATAACGGGCAATGATTCGATACTGGTTCGTAAAAAACCAAGAAGCTCTTCAGCCTTATTTGCGCTAGACGAATTTACCACCAACAAATTATCTTTAGGTGCAAAATAAGCAAAGGTCTTACTGGTTCGTGCAAAGGCCTTTGGTAATAACGTCAGTGTAACTTCGTCTTTTAGTTGTAGCTTTTCTTTGCGGAAAACCTTGCGTCCTTGTTTGTCCTCCATTTCTTCAACTTTTTCTTGTACCGCGTCATTTACAACAGAAGCAGGTAATATCTTCTCCTGCTTCTGAGCGCAAATCATGATGTATTCACCGGTTACGTGAGTGAGCATTTCTCCGTGACGACCAAGGGGCGATGTCCAGCCATACTTTGACTGGTCATGTTTCCCACAGGGTTGGAATATATGCTCAGCTAACTTCTCCTCGAGCTCCTCTGGGGTTAGTTCAAAGGGCTTGGTAAAACGGTACAAACGAATGTTTTTAAACCACATAACTCGATTTCCAACGGCTAGCTAAACTCAAAAAGGTCGAGCATTATGCGCCAACTAGGGCTGGGAATCTACCGGTGTAAACGTGGGTATATGTTTTTTTTGGTTTTGTTTATTGAGTGGGAAGGCGTATAAGAAACAAGGGGTTAGAATTGATGTTTTTTCACCCTTCAACGTAAGCAGGGTTTACAAATAGCTTATTTCACCTATAGGCTTATTAGCGTATGATATTTGGCAAGTTGCAGGCGTGTGACTTACGTTGTTTTCGCCTAATGTATATGTAAAAACTATGACAATAAAAACAATACAAAATAATAAAGGGATCATTATGAACGTGTTTTCCGTGTTTCGCCCTCTTGGGTTGGTCTTTGCGCTAACCAGCTCCATACCCGTAATGGCCATACCTCCTGTTTTAGCCCCATCTGATTTAATCAGCTCTGATGTTATTCAACGAGGTTGGAAACCCTCTGTAGAGTTTTCCGGCGCGGGGGACTCAAAGCATGCGGTTGTAAAAATGCGAGAGATGGCGGCACTTCAAGAGATTGCTTTCAAGAACACGGAGTATCACAAGCAAACGCAAGAATTTATTGATGAGTTATGGTCGTCCTTAGAAAGCTTTAATCTGAAAAAACTTTATCGGATGTTGCCAGATAAAAATGGTGTTTGGCGACAGCTGACGGTTGTTGGATCGTTAGATGGAGATCTTTACCGTTTAGGTCCTGTGCAGACTAACGTTGATAACGATAGCGCTGTAGGAAAAACTAACACCGTCAATCGCTCTGGAGAAATTCAAGCGTTGGGTGATTTGGTTTCTAATGTAAGGGTGAAAGAACTTTCATCAGACGCCGGTACAAGTTATCTCATTCAAAATAACCTACAGCTAGGCATCGGAGCTTTTAGCTGGGACGCGGTATTGGGTTCTGGTGAGGAGATGTTAAGGCTCGCAGTGGAAGGTGATGCTCGGTTTGGGCGAAATACCAAAATGCCCTGGGCACAAGATTATCGAATGAAAGTTCAAGCAATGAACCCGACGCTAGATGAGCAAGATGTAGAAATATTGGCACCGTTGTGGGCGGCATTTCCGGAAAGTTGGAGCTTATTAACCAAGCTTGGGAGAGTGGACGATGTCGTGGTGGAAGATGACGCGTCTGGTGGTTACCAGCACCTTAAAGCTTCGTTTTCACTTATTCCGGACCTAATAGAGGCTAATTATCCCGAATTGGCGAGTCATCTAGATGGATTGAACGCATTGGTAAAAGGGTCTGTTGAAATAGAAGATGATAGTGGTCGATTATTACGCTTAACGATGGATAGCAACACCTTGTCTGGGACCATTGATGCTTATGTGACTCAAGGTAGGTTGTTGCCAGTGAAGAATGGCCAGGTTGTGACGA
Organism: uncultured Gammaproteobacteria bacterium; assembly: GCA_913063125.1. Lineage (GTDB taxonomy): Bacteria > Pseudomonadota > Gammaproteobacteria > Pseudomonadales > Ketobacteraceae > 42-54-T18. The sequence continues at coordinate 17,399 of CAJXZM010000021.1, forward strand.
ATGCAACCCCAGTTCTTTTGGGTGACGGTCGTGAGTTTTCAGCCAGAGTGGATAGCACCATGAATATTTTGGGTGTGGTTACGAAAATGAGAGGTATTAAGACAAAGATACATTATCAGCCCACAGAGAAGGGTGCTGTCATTGAAACAGCAATGACACAGGTGCCTGAGATCTATGTGGCGGGTGCTGCTTTGGGCTTTATGCCAACCGTTCTTATTGATCTATTTCTACCAACGAACATTGATGAGCTTATGAGAGAGTTTATGACAGTGGCGGTTAAAGGGAATGATGGAAAAGGCATTGTTACTCGTACCGAGTTTTCTCAGTTATCGTTAGGTGAGCTTGCTAAAGTGAATGTTGGAGTGTCGTTTGAAGCGCTGAATAACTTTATGGTGCGTATTGGAATGGGTATCGTCAGTGACCGAATAATACCGGATAGCGATGTGTCGAAGGATATTCAGCAGCTAATTTTCGATACGGAAGAAGCCTTTTCAAAAGACCTGGATAGTTTTGAGAAAGTTGCTGTGTTGTGAGGCATACGTAAAATACAGCGTGTGAATATTTAGTCACTGTTCGCGAAGAGGCTGGGGCCGTGTTATTATTGGCCCCACCTTTGGCGCTTTTGATAAGCAATATTTACCGCATTGATTTTAGAGGCTGTTTGTTTTTATGCCGTACACAGTATTTGATACCCCTATAGTAGTTCATATTTTTCGTTTGATCAGCCGTATTACTTTCTTACTGATGGGTTGGAAGGTCGAAGGCAGCGCTCCTGCGGGGGAAAAGTCCGTAATGATTGCGGTTCCCCATACCAGTAACTGGGATTTTCTGTTTATGGTAATGGTGTCATTTCAGTTACACCAAAAGATCTACTGGATGGGTAAGGACACATTATTTAAGGGGTGGAAAGGCCCTGTACTCAAGTGGTTTGGCGGTGTGCCCGTTAATCGCCGCAGCCGTAATAATTTAGTGGATCAAATGATCGAAACGATCAACGACAGTTCTTCTATTATTTTGACAATACCGCCGGAAGGAACTCGAGGTCATGTGACGGAATGGAAATCAGGTTTTTATCATATTGCGGTTGGTGCTAATGTGCCAATAGAGTGTAGTTTTTTGGATTACGGACGCAAAAGGGGGGGGGTTGGTCTGTCCCTTATGCCTACTGGGGATATTGATAAAGATCTTGAAGAGATAAAGTCTTTTTATAAGGGAATGACGGGTAAGCGTCCAGAATACTTTTCTATCGATTATATTCGGACTAAAAAAGCTGATGATGCAAAGGATGATGGGGCAGAGGGAGAGTCTTCAGAAGTAGCCGACAAATAATGTTCGGCTACTTGATATTTGGTGCAGGACACAAAAGACTTTTTAATTAGACGTTCAATAATATCTTAAAACCCATCTAAGCTAAGTATGGATTATGCTTTCCACTCTGCCGCGCCAAGGAAGATGACGCGGCATTGTGCTTCTAATAACGCTAAACGTTCGGTTCTTAGAACAGGGTTGTCAGTAAGGTCAAGTAGGTCTGTCGCGCTATAGGCCAACGTACCAACAATCAAGTCTGCAACCATTTTGAGTTGAGCGCTGTTTAGCGTGGGGAATGATTGTTGTTGTGAAAGGTCATTTACAATTTCTAGAGCAAATACATTCAGTTCATTACGTATAGCGTTTCGTATTGAAGGTGTCCCCCCAGAGCGGCCTTGTGTCATAAAAACAAATAGCTCTCGGTGGCTGCTAAGGTGTTCATCAAAAATACGGATAGAGTGATTAATTAATTGGGTAGAGTTTTCACTTTGTTCCCGAGCACTACGAATAAGTTGGCGCAAGCAAGTGCTCAGTTCATCGACTAAATTAAGGCCAAGCTCATTCGTGTCTTTAAAGTGACGATAAAACGCAGTAGGAACAATGCCTGCGTGTTTTGCAATTTCCCTAATGCTGATAGTGGCGAAATTTCCACCTTCTTCAACTAATTGCAGGGCGGCATTAATTAATGCGCTGCGAGTCAGGGCTTTTTTCTCTTTACGGATACTCATTTGCGATTCACTGCACTTTTCAGGTTTCAGGGTTACAGATGGCTTGTAACGCGATGAAAAGAGCGTTAACTGTGTACAAGTGTACATTTAATTCCATTTTATTGGTATTTCTAATCGATAAAAAATAGTTTCATTATGTGAATTAACGAAATTAACTTAGGTTTAGTGTCTGGCTGTATCGATTTTTTTGATGCTGTAATAATATAATCTATTGTTTTATAAGGGTTATTTTGTATTTTGCATCGAGGTGTTGACTTTGGTTGTGCTTAAGTACAATATTCGGTGCACACGCAGACACTTTTTAATTCCTTGGGGAAACAATATGAGCGTATTTCACAAAGCAGATTTTTATAAGGATATGGTACAAATAGGTCTTAGCCGAGGAGTTGATGTTGTTGAGAAGGTGCATCTTACCATCTCGGATTTTGTATTAAGTCGGGGGGAGATTAGCGATGTATTAAAGGGAGAGGTTAAAGCCGTCCGTGACGAACATAATCGACATGTGTCAGACAGTTATCAGTTGGTGAGAGACTTGAATCAACATATTGGTTCGTCAATATCGTCTTTGATTGGTTCGTTGGAGCAAAGCAAATCTGTTGTGGCGATGGTTGATGAGATGTATGGTAGTAATAAATCACAAGGGTGAGTAGGGGATTGTTATGGGTGTGTTAAACAAGTTAGAGCTTCTTAAAGACATGGTTCAAGAAGCGGTTGATAAAGGTGCAACAACCGTCGAAGACGTGCATCGCACAATTGCAGAAGTGCCCATTGAACAACTAGAACGTTCAGGGTTGCTCGATGCAGATGAAGCGCAAGAAAAGAAAGAGCTACATCACCGCACCGTTGGTACGATCTATGATGCGATTCGACGCATTAATGGTCAAGTAGGTGAGATGGCTTCTGAGCTTTTTGAAGCAGTAGAAAACGGTAAGACCGCCTCTGATAGAATGGATGAAAAAGATAGCGAAGGGTAATATTACGATTTATGTATACTGGAATTGTTCAGGCGTCATGCCCGCTGCACCATGTAGAGCGTAAGGAAGGGTTGCATACGCTTACGGTAGTATTGCCAGAAGCGTTGTTAGGCGCATTAGTGATTGGTGCCAGCGTGGGAATGGACGGTGTTTGCCTGACGGTCACTCACATCGATGGGGCTCTGGTATCATTTGATGTAATGCAACAAACGCTCGACGTAACAACGCTTGGCGCGTTACTAGGGGGCAATATAGTGAATATCGAGCGCTCCGCTAAGCAGGGGGTGGAGGTCGGTGGACATATCCTGTCGGGTCATATTGATGGTACTGCAGAGATTATTTCTATTGAAAACCCTGAGAATAACCATGTGATCACCTATCGTGTTGATTCCTCTTTTATGCCGTATATTTTTGGTAAAGGTTTTGTTGGTTTAAATGGTTGCAGTTTAACGGTTGCATCTATTGATAAAGCGGCATCGACATTTTCGGTGTGTTTAATTCCAGAAACATTACGTATTACAACACACGGGGGAAAAAAGGTAGGAGATCGGATCAATGTCGAAATTGACCGTCAGACGCAGGTGATTGTTGATACGGTCAAAGCGTTCTTATCGGAGAACCTTCAAGGGTTGATATCAGGAGATATAACGGTTTAGCGATTCAACTCATGCTATAAAGTTCATGCTATAAAACGTTACGCTACATGGCTTGAATCGTTCCGTGTTGTTTTCTCAATGTATAGAAAAATTTGTTTTTGAATATTTTCCCCTGTTGGCTCGTGTACATTATCTCTGCATTTCTCAGGGTATTGCTCTGTTTGGGAATCAAACGCCATCCAATCAATGTGTGGCCAATTTCGAGAACGAAGAAATGCCATTATTTCAATGTAACGTTGATGGGCGGGAGCATAATAGAGGCCGTTGTCCAAAATAGTGGTATGTCCTAAGTAATGATCGTTAAACATATAGCTGAAACGTTCATTTGAGTCCTCGCAGAGTATTGGTGATGTGAGGACAATCCCCATGTTTTCCATCGAGTCTGAATGAGCAAGCGCCGCCAAGCTATTAATCATCTCCCGTTGCTTGGCTACAGGGCTGCCGTCCACGGTTTCTATGGGTAAACATACTACGAGTTGGGGAGGGGTTAGGGTGTTCATTATGATAGCTCTCAGTTCGACCTTTTTCAAAGCGTAGATTGCTTTGGCAGCTTTTCAAGTGCTCCCGTTGACATTGAATTGACAAGGAGGGGAGAAGAGTGGGATCAACGTTACTGCATGTTCATGGTATTATGGGCAAATCGTTGTGCACCGGAGAATGCCATATTAACATCCTACCTGATCTAGCACTTGATCTAACTCTTGATCTAGATACACCACAGAATATCGACTCTTTTGTAGCATCGTTTTACGAAAAACTGCTCAAGGATGACATCATGGCACCTATTTTTTTGAGTGATGCCAATATTGATGTGTCAGCGCATTTACCAACCATCAGTTTATATTGGCAAAAGATGCTGTGGGGTGATCGGCAGTACGACACTAATATGATGAAAAAGCACCGAGCAGTAAATGTAAAAAAACGATTTAAAACAATGCACTATCAGCGCTGGATAGGTTATTTTGAGCAAACTGCAAAAGAGTCTTTTGCAGGGGAGTATACAGAAAAGGCTTTACGTATTGCTAATGCGGTTATTCATAATATGGAAAGCCGAATGGTGGACGCTGGCGCAGTGAATGGATCCTGAGAATGTGTTGAATATGAATGTAGATCATTTTGAGTTACACCTTACAGTAGAGGAACCGATTCTTGCGTTAACGTTGTTGTCTTCCCATTGCGGATTATCGAAACAACAACTTAAGCTCGCAATGCAAAAAGGGGCCCTGTGGGTAACGTCAGGTAAGGGGCATACACAGCGATTACGTCGTGCCAAAAAAATGCTCAAATTGGGAGACAGTTTACATTTTTATTTTGATAGGGCTATCAGCGGGAGTGTGGTGTTACCCTCTGAGCTTGTTGAAGACTTTGGCGATTATAGTGTGTGGAATAAACCCTATGGAGTATATTCACAAGGTTCTAAGTGGGGCGATCATTGCACGATTGCTCGCTGGTCAGAACAAAACCTTAAGCCAGAGCGCTCAGCGTTTGTTGTACATCGGCTGGATCGAGCGACAAGTGGCTTGATTTTGTTAGCTCACAGTAAACATGCAGCGCAACAGTTGAGTCAGTTATTTGCGGAGCGTTGTTTGGAAAAAGGTTATCGTGCGCTGGTGCATGGTGAGTTTCCTTGTGATACACAAACGGTTAATCAGCCTATTGATGATCGTAGTGCCTGTAGCCACTTTGATATTTTGGGGTATTATTCTGAAGTTGATTTCTCATTGGTGAATGTAAGAATTGAAACGGGGCGTAAACACCAAATACGACGGCATCTTGCAGGGTTAGGTTTCCCTATTGTCGGTGATCGACTGCATGGGGTAGAAAGTCAATTAAGTACGGGTTTAGATTTACAGTTATGTGCATATCGATTGCATTTTTTGTGTCCACTAACCGGTGAGTCTAGAGCGTTTGAGTTACCGATAGAAAAGCAACCTTGGCCGGAGTTTATTAATGCAGAATAAGCAATCTCAACATGTGATGGATGAGATAGAGCGAGTGACATTGGGGCATTATGGAAGTAATGCGGAGGCATTCTGGCAAGGTACTCGCGATCATGACGTCAGTCAAAATATCCAGGCGCTTATACAAGCGTTACCAAAGGGTAAAACGTTAGATATTTTAGATTTTGGTTGTGGCCCAGGGCGAGACCTGTCGACGCTTAAATCCCTTGGCCATCGGCCAACGGGTTTAGATGGTAATGAGACATTTTGTGAAATGGCGGAAAAACACAGTGGTTGCCCTGTATTACATCAACAATTTTTAAACCTTGATTTAGGGGTGGATTGTTTTGATGGTATTTTTGCTAACGCTTCTATGTTTCATATCCCCAGTCAAGAACTTCCCAGAGTGTTAGTCGCGTGCCACCAGGCGCTGCGTGAGGGAGGGGTATTGTTTACATCCAATCCGCGTGGAAATGCAGAGGGTTGGCAGGGTCAGCGGTATGGGAATTATATGGAATTTGAAGAAAATAAAACCTGCTTAGAGCAAGCAGGTTTTACGCTACTTCATTACTATTATCGTCCAGAAGGAAAGCCACGCGATCAACAACCCTGGTTAGCCATGGTGGTTCAAAAAACACGATGAAGACGACGTAAAAACGAGCTATAAACGGACGATAAAAGAGAGTGAATATGAAGGGAAAATGGATTGTTTTGTTAGCGGGAATTATTGGCGCAGGCGCTGTTAATGCAGAGAAACTTCGGTTATCTGAGATAACGGCACCGGCTGAGCTTGAAAATATACACGTGACTAAGATTGCTAGTGATAAAAATGCATCAGATTTTGTTATTTTTGTTAAGAAACAGGTTCCGTTGCACAAACATGTTAGCCATTCAGAATCGATTTTTGTATTAGAAGGGACGGGTATCTTTCAGCTAGGAGCAAAAACCTTAGCCATTGGGCCGGGTGATTATGTGAAAGTGCCAGCGGGTACCGCACATTCACTTAGGGTGACATCAGCGATCCCTTTGAAAGCGCTATCAATTCAAGCTCCTGAGTTCTTTGGAAAGGACCGCGTTAGCGTTAATTAATGAGCTTTAATTTTTTGAAACTGACTACACTTTAATATAAGAACTTTCATATAAGAGCTTTTAATACAAAAGTGCAGACGGTTTTAAAAGGAAAATACATAACGATGAGAGATTTACCCATTGTAGCTGTTTTAGCACCCTTGTTAATCGCCCAGGCGAAAAGGGTGCGAGCTAATATGCCTAAATTGCCAGAAGCCACAGGGAGTCGAACGGGCCGAGTAGGAAAGGGGCAGCACTTAAAACTGTTAATAATAGGTGATTCAGCTGCTGCAGGGGTTGGCGTTTCTCATCAAGATGCCGCTCTAGGAGGGCAGATTGTTTCGCACTTGATGGATGAGTTTCATCTCGATTGGGATGTGGTTGCGCAAGCAGGGGCAACCACAGCGAAGGTGCTTGCATGGATACCGGCAATTGAGCGAAAAAATTATGATGCTATCGTGGTATCCTTGGGTATAAATGATGTAACCGCTGGTGTGACGCGAAAACAATGGATGCGACAGCAGCAGGTGTTAGTGCAAGAATTAATGACACGCTTTTCAACCAATAAAATCATTATTTCTCAAATTCCCGGATTAGAAAAATTCGAGGTAATACCGCAACCTTTACGCTGGTGCTTAGGGATGCAATCCTCGCGTTTTAATATGATCGCCAAGTCCACATGGTCGGATCACCCGGTATGTGAATTTATGGAATTGCCCCAGGTTTTTGACCAAAGTTTAATGGCAGATGATAACTTTCATCCTAGTGAGGATGCGTATCGAATATGGGCTGAAGCGTTCGCACAGTGTATTGTCAGTGGAGAAAAGCAGCGGGAAGCTTGTCGGTCAAGCCAAAGTAATATGAGTATTTGTTAATAGATGTAAAGAATGTCTCTTCAGCTTCAGGCGGACGCGTTATAATTGCGGCTTGATTTTTCCAGAAGCCAGTATAACGAAATTGTGTTGTGAAGTTACATTATGAAGCTAGAGCTGATAGATAAAACCACTTATCGAGAACATCTAAAGCGAGTGACAGCGGCAGTTGTTGTGTTGTTGTTGATATCTGCTGTGGGTCTTTCGACATTACTTATTGCCGTATTTGGTGAGGTGGGTGGGTCAAACTTTATCCTAAACCTGACCGGAGTTGCCATCGGGGCTAGCCTTTGTGGGGGCCTGCTGTATTCTTTTCGGGAACACGCCTATATGGTTGAGGTTATGTATGTATGGCGTTTAAAACAGGAATTGAACCGCATCTACCGATGCTCCGCGAAGGTTAGAGAAGCAGTTGAACGTGACATTACCAATGGCCTGATTGTCAGTAACTTTCACCTTAAAGGGTCAAAGCAGCTATATGAGCTGGATGACAATACGTTAACAATGGATGAACTCAATCAGAAGATCCAGCAGCTCGATGCTAAAATACAAGAGTTGGGGTTGGCAGTTTCACTGGACGATTACGATAAGCAGTTATTGAATCAGCTGGGTTAGACTCAGTTGGATTAAGCAATGTTAAAAAATATGCATTAGTGTGTTAGGGCAAATTTTACATTAATTACTCATATTGTACGTAGAGTAAAAAGAGAGTTTGAATGTCAGAGCAGTATGACCTCCGTTTTGGAGGTATTAAAAGATTATACGGTATTGATGCCAGCGCCGTTATTCAGCAGGCCCATGTCTGTGTTATCGGTATTGGTGGCGTAGGTACCTGGGTTGCTGAAGGTTTTGCACGAACAGGTTTTGGTGAAATTACGTTAATTGATATGGATGACGTGTGTGTCACTAATACCAATCGTCAGATTCATGCCACGGTAGATACCATCGGAGAGTCTAAAACGGAAGTGATGGCAGATCGTTTAAGAGCGATTAACCCTGAATGCAAAGTGCATATTATTGATGATTTTGTGACGCGAGAAACTGTTCGTGAGCATATCACAAAAGACTTTGATTACGTTGTGGATGCTATTGATGGTGTTTCATCAAAGGCTGCCATTGTTGGGCATTGCAAACGTAATAAAATCAAAGTGATCTGTATTGGTGGTGCGGGTGGGCAGATAGACCCTACGAAAGTAACAACGGGTGATCTGAATAAAACCTTTAATGATCCATTGTTAAGAAAGTTAAGGGCGTCATTGCGCCGTAATTATGGCTTTTCTCGTAACGCCACGCGCATTTATGGGGTCTCCTGTGTGTATTCAATAGAGCAGTTACGTTATCCAAAACCTGATGGTTCAGTGTGCCAAGAAAAAGCCTTTGCCGACGGTGATACGCGGTTAGATTGTTCGGGAGGTTTCGGCGCGGCGGCGATGGTGACGGGAACGTTTGGTTTTGTTGCGGTCTCCAAGGTGATAGAAAAACTGTTGCGGGCAGCGGAAAAAAAGGCTGCTGTAGATGCGGACTTACAATAAAGTATCATGCCCGGTCATTTTTTCATTTGCAATATCAATAATGCGTTGATTTATCGCCAACAGGCCATTGTTGCGAGAAGGGCTTAGATGTTTACTAAGCCCTAATGCCTCAAAGGTTTCTTGGATATTACTATTATTGATCTCTGTCGCTATCTTTCCATTGTAGTAACTTAACAAAATAACAGAAAGCCCTTTGATAATGCGAGCATTACTAGCAATGGAAAATTCCAAAGTATTATCACCATGCTGATTGCGCAGCTTATAACAAAGCCAAACGGTACTGTCACAACCAGGGACTAAGTGATCGTCTGTACGATATTCCTCAGGGTAGCCCGGTAGTCGTTTTCCTAACTGCATGATAAAGCGATAGCGATCTTCCCAGCCTTTTTTTGATAGCAATGTGTCGGTTAATTGCTGGATATTAGGAAGGCTGTTTGTTTGCTCCAATCTCTCGGCAGATAGGACGGAAACCTTCCCCGAAACCTTTCCAGAAACTTCTTCAGAAAAAATGTCCGAAATGTTGCCTGAAAGAATGCCTTGTAAACAGTCAAAACATCGGTGAACTTCATCTTCCGTATTATAAAAAGCAAAGGACATTCTTAAGGAGCCATCAATACCTAAGTGCTGCATTAACGGCATGGTGCAATGATGCCCTGTTCTTACGGCAAACCCCTGTTGGTCGAGTAACGTACCAATGTCGCTGGCATGATAACCATCAATATTAAATGCCAGTAAACTTACAGATGGTTGGCATTGTTGAATAATATTGAGTTGTGGTATCTGTGCTGCTCGTGAATGTGCGATCGCTAATAGGGCGTCTTCTTGTTGTTGGCGTGTTTTAGCATCGCATTGATGGATGAACTTGATGGCGGCCCCCAAACCAATAGCACCTGCAATATTGGGTGTGCCAGCTTCAAATTTAAACGGAAGGGTATTATAAGTAGTGCCTTCAAATGATACTCGTTGAATCATTTCTCCACCACACTGCCATGGTGGCATTGAGTTGAGTAATGCTTGCTTCCCATAAAGTACGCCAATACCTGTAGGTCCGAACATTTTGTGTCCAGAGAAACAGTAAAAATCACAGTCTAAAGACTGCACATCAATAGCCAGGTGAGCGATGGCCTGAGCACCATCAATGACAGTGATGGCGTTAACGGACTTCGCTTTTTGAATGATCTCTTTTACCGGGTTGATGGTGCCAAGGCTGTTAGAGGCATGGCAGATGGAAACAATTTTTGTGTTGTGAGATAGCAACTGGTCAAACGCGTTCATATTCAACTGATTATCCGGGGTCAGGGGTGTTACCTTTAACGTTGCCCCTGTCTGTTCAGCGAGCAATTGCCAGGGAACAATGTTCGCATGGTGCTCCATCAATGAAATGAGAATTTCATCACCAGGAGAAAGGGTTGAGCGACCATAACTTTGTGCAATCAAGTTGATTGATTCTGTGGTGCCTTTAGTCCAAATAATCTCATGGTTGTGTGTGGCATTGATAAAACCACGAACTAATGAACGGGCCTCTTCAAACGCTACCGTCGCGACTGTGCTAAGGTGGTGGCTGCCTCGATGTACATTCGCATTCTGATGGCGATAATAGCGTTCAATGGCCGTAATGACTGATCGTGGTTTTTGGGTGGTTGCAGCGTTATCAAAGTACACCAATGGATGCCCGTTGGCAGATTCCCCCAATATGGGGAATGCTTGGCGTGATTGAGAAAGCGTAAGCGGATCAGTCAAAGTAAGGTATGCTCGTTTGTGGTGGGTATGAGTTGGTGTGTTATAGGGATTAATAGTGGCTATTTTATGGCAAAAACGGGTGGATAACACCCTCTATGAAGTTAGGTGTGCAGGCAAAACACGTCGACTGTATACCAATGGGGTTTTGCATAGCCAATATAACCCAGACCAGGTAATAACCGGTAGCGTGTGGGATTTACTGTTGTTGCCCGCATTGTGTGTACCCGAAGAAAGTATCAAACGCGTATTGGTTCTTGGTGTGGGAGGGGGGGCTGTTTTGCATCAGCTGAGTTGTTTGTTGTCCCCTGACATACTAATCGGTATAGAGTTGTTAGAAGAACATATCTATGTTGCCGAGCAGTATTTTTCTCTGACGCAGCCACATATAGTGCTGCATCGGGCCGACGCGGTTTCTTGGTTAAAGGCATATCAGGGTGCTGCTTTTGACCTCATTATTGATGATTTATATGGGCATGAGGGTGGAGAGCCAGTAAGAGCGGTGCCTTTGTGTAAAGCATGGGTAAATACATTATTGTCGAATTTGTCAGATAATGGAGTATTGGTGACAAATACCGTGTCCCCAGATGAACTCAATGCTTCAAGCTTGGTTGCGGAGAGTGATATGGAAGAACATTTTATCTCGGCATTTCGTTTTTCTACACCGTTGTGCCACAACGCCGTAGGGGCTTTTTTTAAGCAAGAAGTAACGATGAATGACTTACGTAGACGTATTATAGCAACACCGGTTCTGGAAAGATCAGAGCGTAATGGGTTGCTGAGATTCACCACAAGGAAATTGCTGTGATGTTGAGTTTTATCTATCTATGTCGCTATCTCTAAGCGCGTAAGTCATCGTCATGTCGTATTAGTTTAGCGCTTACACTGAATTACCTTAAAGCCATCACTTTCTGCCAGTAACGTGATTTTTCCAAACAAATCTTGTGCCTTACGCTCCAGCGGGATGAACTGATTAACAACAAATACTGCATCCCCTTTTGCATGTAAACGCTTGTGAGCTTGCTCTAAAAACATGCGTGTTAAATCGTTATCAACAGCAAAACCTTGATGAAATGGTGGGTTGCATAATACCAAGTCAAACCGACCTCGTATTCCATGGGCACAATTGTCAGCAATAACGTTGTAGTTTTTACCCGACGCCTTTAGATTCTCTTCGCAACTAAGAATCGCGGCAGCATTGTTATCCGTTGCGGTTATTTGCTGTAAATCTAACATGTCCAAACCCTCAAGAGAGGCTGCCATCAGTGATAAATAGCCATAACCACAACCTAGATCCAGCATGGTTTCGACGGGAGTGTGACGTTTGTTTATAACGCCAGGTAGGTGCTGAATTAATAACTCGCTACCTCTGTCGGCTTTATTCCAGCCAAATTGACCAGGTTTGGAAATAAAGCTGATACTTCGATCATTGGATTGGGCATTAATGCTGCGGGGGTGAGCATAATTCTTGTCATCCAGCAATTTACCGTGGGTTGTTGAACCTTTGCTGATTACCGCCAAGTGAGATGACTGGCCGCCTTTGGACTTTACTGCTGCGCCATTAAATAACTTGCAGGCTTTATCGATATAGGTTTTTGCACCTTCGTTTTTATACCCCGCAATGGCAAGTTCCCCCCCTGGTTTAAGTGCACGAAAGGCTTGGTTAACAATGTGATGAACGACGGTTTTTTCTTTTGATATACGATAGAAAATACGGTCTACGCTATTGTCTTCAAAGCCACTAAAATCAAAGTCGCTGAATGTCGAGATGACTTTGCTGGTTTTTAGTTGTTGCTGTAAATCAAGACGATTGCAGATTAAGGTCAATGGGATTTTGCTTTTGGTCGCGCCCTGGATAATATCACTGGGGGTCAAGTTTTCGTCCAAAATCCATAGGTTGCACTCGGCTTCTTCAGGTTTTTCTCGTTCACTTATGATTTTTTTAAACAGTAAATTAAGCGCTAAATCATTCATTGGATACTATCTATTTCGGTTTGTGTTAGAGGGCGGTATTCACCTGGAGCGAGATTGTCATCAAGTGAGATGTCACCAATCGCAGCCCTATGTAAGGCAACAACACGATTGTTGGTTGCTCCAAACATACGTTTTACTTGGTGGTAGCGCCCTTCAGAAATGGTAACTTCTGCGAGATTAACATTGTCATCAGGTGATTCAAGAGAGACAAGTGTCGCAGGTAACGTTAGTTTTAACTCGTCTTTGAGCATAATGCCGTTTTTAAATGCTTCGATACTGGCACTTTCAATGGGTTCGGCAGTTTGTACTATATAGCGTTTATGACAATGATGCTTGGGGCTGGTGACATTGTGTAGCCATTTTCCATCATCGGTAAGCAATACAAGCCCGGTGGTATCAATATCCAATCGACCGGCAATGTTAAGCTTCTCATAAAGAGGTTCATCTATCATCAGGTCGAGTGCAGTTGGGTGCTCTCTATCTCTATTCGCGCAGACATAACCTTCAGGTTTATTCAGCATGTAGTAGCGCGCTTTTGCTTCGCAGACCTCCTGACCGAATAGGGTGACGTGTTGTTCGCTGGATAGTTGCATTTTAGCGTCTTTTACTGTTATGCCGTCCACCGTTGCCTGACCGTTACGAATGGCTTTCTTGATTTCGGAGCGGCTGATACCGGTACTGTTACTAAGTAGTTTATCTAAACGCATTACAACTTCGACTTGTTGGTTTGGGGTGGGTTCATGAGCGCTCTATTCTACTTAATTTTTGCCTAAATTATCTTTAAATACTCTTTAAATTTAGCCTGAGAATCTATTATTACCTCGACCCTTATGTGGTAAGGTTTAGTGAAATTTAAATAAGGATAGATTAAATATCATGGGATCACGTACTAAGTCCTGGTTGTTTGGGGGTGCTGTAATATTATGCTTGTGTGCTGCCGCATTTGGGGTAACGGTGCCTATCCGTTTTAACACCGTCAGCGTAACGGCTATCGCTGAATTGTTCGCCACTATTTTTGTGGTGACGTTATTTATGGAGCGTGCACAAGAGGTTATTTTAACCACTATGCGTGCCCGCGGCTCGGAGCAGCTGGAACTTGCGATTCGTAAATTTAAGCGAGTGATTCAGCGACAGAAAAAAATCGCACCAGAGAAAGTTATAGAAGAATGCTTTTATGATCAACTCGAAGGCGCTCGTATTGAAAAAATGGATTACCGAGCATTTACCCGTGTTTTGGCGTTACGTTTGGGTTTGTTGTTTGGCTTAATGATCAGTATTGCAGGGGTTCGTAGTATTGGTGTTTTGGTTGATGAGGCCGTATTGAGTCAATTAAGCGCATTGCAATTGAGAATGTTTAACGTGGTTGATGTATTGCTCACCGGTGGTGTAATAGCGGGAGGAAGTGACGGTATTCACAAGATGACAGAGCTCTACCGTTCTTATATGGAGACCAATGTGAAGCGTAATAAAAGTAAAAACCGCGAACTGGATGTAGTGGGGGACTGAATCTTTTATGGGATGATGTTGTATGCCGGACCCCAAAATGAGTTAGGTGTGCAAATGTTGACAGTAACAACCCTGGAGCTAATACTTAATAGAAGGCCAAATAGAGTGTGGCGTTAACTGGGTTTTCCTTTACTGTTAATAAAGGAAGTAAACATGCAATTTTTTATCATGCATCTAAATGCAGTTTGCTTTCGATTTTTTCTTGTTACCTTTCTTTTAGTACAAAGTACCGTTCCGCACGCGGAAGATGGTGATTTATTTGACCTTAGTTTAGAACAGCTGCTTGATGTCGAAGTGAGTGTTGCTTCTGTTGGTGAAGAGAGTATTGCTCAAACCCCTGCAATCGTCAGCCGATATAACCTTGATGATATTAAGAAGATGGGTATTAGTAGGCTGGAAGACCTGCTTGCACTAGTGCCGGGTATCGTGGTCAAACAGGGCGTTGGTGGTTACCCGATTGTGATTGTTCGTGGAATCACGCAATTTAACAATCAAAAAGTACTATTTTTACTGGATGATGTGCCGTATTGGTCCGCAGAGGACGGTAATTTTCCTATTCGTGGCGTGCCAATTGAGGCGATAGATCACGTAGAGGTTATTCGTGGGCCAGGGGCAATCTATTACGGTACTAATGCGACCACAGGGGTTATTAAAATATCAACAAAAAAAGGCAATGCTAATATCGTTACCACCTCGATTGGAAGTAATGGGTTGCGTCACAACAGTGGATATATGCAGCATGTTTTTTATGACGATGTGCAGTTACATTTTTCTTATGAGTTTCGCCGTGAAGATGGCTATCGTGGACAATTAAATAATACGCTTATCTTTGATCAATTCAGGTTTGTCGCAGAGGATTTACTGGGTGAACCAAGTATTCCGACGTCCGGCCTGGTGCCTGTGCGGGATGAAAGTGATAGTTACTGGCTTAAATTTCAAGCGCATGGTTTTAACCTTACAGCGCATTATTTTGAAAATAACTATGAACAAATGGGCGGTATACTCGCACCGTTTACGCTGTCGAATGCAGAGTATAAAGGGGAGCTTTTACATATAAGTTATGAATGGCAGGCAGATAACCTTACTACGCAAATGTTTACAGATTATAGTCATTTCGAAGAAAGCGCAGTCGATATGCATTCATTTGGGCAGAATATTACCTTCTTCGGCGGCGGCAGTAGTGGTAATACAATCTTTGAACCCGATGACCCAGGGGATAATTATCGATGGCGAGCGGGTGGAACGTTAAATTATCAGATGAGTGAATCAGTGAGTGTTTTTGTGGGTGCAGAATACGAACGGCGCTCAGCTTCAGATAATATTATCAGGATTGAAGGTATGCCTTTGGCCGCCTCGGATTTTCTGGTATCGGTAGGGTTTCCTGATTTAGCGACAGAGCCCTTTTCAGTCAAGGAAATTGGTGATGTGATTGAAAAGTCAGCCTATGCACAACTAGACTATCGGTGGGATCATTGGCGTTTTTTAGTAGGGGGACGTTATACAGACAATGAGCGCTGGGGTGATACAAGTACACCTCGATTAGCGGCGGTTTACAGGTTGGGTGATACTCAGTCTTTTAAATTGCTCTATTCTGTAGGGTTTAATACTCCTAGCCTAGGTGCAAGTGAGGTAGCAGAAGTTGGTGCTTCGGTTGCTAACCCTGATTTGGATACGGAAGAAATTAGAACGACAGATTTTGCGTATACTTATAGTAATGGCCAGACGTTATTTGTGGCAAACCTTTATTATTTTGAAACAGATGGTTTAATACAGAATGTGTTTGCATCGTCGACACCGGCAGATATTGATATTAACTTGAACCTTGATGTCAGACGTTGGGGGATGGAGTTTGATTATCAGTACGCGCAGGTTGATTGGAAATTATTTAGTAATGTGTCATATCACCACCAAGGGAATCGTCGGGATCACAGCGAGGATATTGTATATAGCTCCATTGCAGATTTTACTGAAAAAATCGGCGATTTTACTGCTGCCGTGATACCGCGATATACGGGAGTATTAGGTGGGTTCTATAGCCCAGAGGCAAGGCATAGTATTGGGGCGTCATTGCGTTATATTGGTGAAATGAAGCGCGCGAGTGCGAGTGTGAGTGCGGTACGATTACTTAATCTAAATTATAGCTTTGATGTTAAAACGCAAAGCAGTGTTGGCGTGGAGCTTTACGCACAACTAATCAATGCGTTAGATGAAGAGATTGTGCATCCTGATGACAGCATCCCCCCTATTGAAATACCTGGAGGGGATGGTCGAGGTTGGATTTTAGGTTTAAAGCTATATTATTAAAAGATTAAAGAAGGGTTAGGCAAGGCGGTTTATCGGAAATTTATTCTTCGAAGAAAAATTTCTCTTCACCAAATGCGGGTTCTAAATGATTTAACCAGGTTGCTGTCTCAGAGTATTTTGCAAAAAATGGCCGTTGTACCCAGTCATGATCCCGGCCCTGAATAAAGCGCAATGCAAAAACCTTCTCACCGTTAACTTCAGCAATACCTTGGATTTCTACCTTTCCGGGGTCACAGCTCATTGATGGTCCGCGAGCGGTGCGGCTAATACCTGAAACCTGACGCATGGCTTCGCGATAAATTTCCCAGGCCTTTACTAAGGGCACTTCGAAGTAATGTCGTGCTCCCGTGTCTCGCTCAATAAACATATAATAAGGAATGATACCTAGCCCAACTTGGGTTTTCCAGAGCTTAGCCCAATCATCAGCATTGTCGTTAATATGTTTGAGAAGGGGTCCCTGAGAGCGGATGACGGTGCCAGTTTGACGGATACGTTTAACGGCTTCTTTGGCAATATCCGTTTCCAGCTCACGCCAATGATTGTAATGCGCCATAAAAGCTACATGTTTGCCGCTGGCAATGATTTCTTGAAACAGCGCCAGTAATTCATCGGCATCTTCATCGGTCACAAACCGCTGGGGCCAAAAGCTGAGTGCTTTGGAGCCGATACGAATGGTTTTGATATGAGAAAATTCTTCTGTTAATAATGGTTCCAAATACGCCCGAAGGTTTTTTGTTTTCATTACCATTGGGTCGCCACCGGTAAATAATACATCGGTAACTTCTGTGTGTTCACGAAGGTATTCTTGTAATTGCCCAGACTCTTTCGCAGCAATTTTTAACTCGTTGTCTCCCACAAACTGAGCCCAGCGGAAGCAGAACGTACAATAGCTATGGCATATTTGACCCGACGTTGGGAAAAACAATACCGTCTCTCGGTACTTGTGTTGAATGCCTTCAACCTGTTCGCCGTTAATCATTGGAATGTTCTTTTCCAACTGGCCTGCGGGGTGAGGGTTCATCTCTGAGCGAATCTCTTTTACCAGAGCATCAAATTCGCCTTTTTCCCACTTTTCGTTAAGTGCCTTGGCAATGGCATCATAATAACGTGGTTCTAACATTTCCCGCTGGGGAAACGTTAGCTGATATATTGGGTCATTGGGTACAGTAGTCCAATCGATAAGCTCGTCAATTACGTATTCGTTAACGCGAAAAGGCAACACGCTGCTGACAACCTTCATCTCAAACTGCGTTTGTTCTGATAGCTTTTGCAATTGAGGGATTTTCCCTAGCTGTCGAGCGGTATAAACCTTAAATCGCTGAGGAGGGAATTGTTGGCCTGCGTCAGTCAGTGCTATGATATTTGCGTCAATTGTCATGAGTAGAGACTTACCTTTTTTTGGCTGAAAAATTCGGGGCACATACTACCATATAATTAGCATGTCGCGAGGAAATACGGTGAATGTAAGGCCGTTATTTGAGCGAGATTGATGCAAGAACCAGGTACGGGGTGTTTAAGAGCAGCCCGATAGTTGATAGCGTAGCTATTGAAATAGTGAATAGATTGAATAGGTTAAGGTTGTATTGTGGCTGTAAAAATATCTCTCAGTGTGTCCATTCCAGATGCTGAAATAGAGCTTTCCGCTATCCGGGCGCAAGGAGCAGGAGGACAAAACGTTAATAAAGTCTCTTCTGCCATACATTTGCGTTTTGATGTTCGAGCATCCTCATTGCCCGAATTCTATAAGGCGGAGTTACTGGCGTTGCGGGATCGTCGTATTACCAAAGAGGGTATTATTGTTATTAAGGCCCAGAAATACCGTACTCAAGAGAAAAATCGAGAAGATGCATTTGCACGTTTGCAAGAGCTTGTGAAGGGCGTTGCTGTGGTGCGAAAAGCTAGGCGAGCGACAAAACCTACCAAAGGTTCTAAAAAGCGTAGGGTAGACAGTAAAACTAAACGAGGCCGAACCAAGTCCTTGCGCGGCCGAGTGTCTGAATGACAACATCAAAGCGCTCACGTTTAGACCGTTTTCTTAGTGTGAAATTGGGTATTAATCGCGGCGACGTACGGTTAATGCTGGCGAAAAAGCAAGTGATGGTGGATGGCGTTGCCGCTACAGATATACAGCAGCAGATCAATGTATTTACCCATGTTGCATTGGTGAATCAAGCTGGTGGTGATTCGTTTGAGGTGCTTCAGGATAATCAGTCTCAGTATTTGATGATGAATAAACCGACTGGCGTTGTGAGTGCTACCACCGACGAGCAGCACAAAACCGTAATGGATCTGTTGCCTGAGGTTAAGGTGAGTGATTTACATATCGCAGGGCGATTAGATCTGAACTCGTCAGGGTTGTTGTTGTTAACCAACGACGGGGGGTGGTCGAGGGCACTGTCAGAACCTGAGGCGGGTGTGAGTAAATGTTATCGAGTGAGATTAGAGAAACCATTAACAGAGGATTATATTCAAGCGTTTGCGGATGGAATGTATTTCTCTTATGAAGATATTACAACACGACCGGTAGCGTTAAGCATTGTCAGTGATTATGTTGCCGAATTGCGTTTAGTCGAAGGGCGTTATCATCAGATAAAACGAATGTTTGGGCGGTTTAGAAATCCAGTGTTGGCATTGCATCGTTATGCTATTGGGGGCTTGTTATTGGATAATGAGCTCGCACCGGGTAAATACAGATATTTGACAAAACAGGAGGTGAAGACAATAAAAAGGTCCGATTAAATGGTGTTCTTTTATTGTCTTCATTTCCTGTTTTGTCTTTATGGGATGCTTTTGCGGTATCTCAATTACGGATTCTATTTCTTTCTAAAGTAAAGTAGAGCGGCTAACCCGATTAAGGACCACCAACCAAGTGCTCCACCGTGACCATCTGACTCAGCACCATAATAATTATCATCATGGTGGCCGTTACCTGAGTCAAAACTATTGTCGTAATCTTCACTCTCAATCGACAATCCAGCGCTGCGCGTAGTGTCTGCGGTTGTTAATAGTAAGCCGTTGTCAGTATCATATAATTTGGCTCGGATATGGTAATAATCACTAAGGTACCCTGACTCGAGTAACACGTTGGTGATATCTTTATCAGAAGACTGGTATCCAGAAATAAACCACTCGTTATTTTGATATAACAGTGTTTCTATTCCTACTGGGTCCACAATAAACACACTTAACGCTACCCACTCAGCACCAAATGACATATCGGCATCGATGGTAATGTCTAGTTCAGGAAAAAATCCATCATTATCTGTATCATTAGAGAGTGCGATAGTTAATTCTTGTATCGTAAAAACAGTTGATTGAAATGCATCCTGATCAACTTGTTCTAAATAACGACCGTATAAATCTTCATCATCATAGGCATTTATACTGTCTAACAACTCATGAGTATAAGCATCGTAAATGGCCACACGGAGGTTATAAATGTCGCTGTCGTAATCTTCCGTTAAACTGGTTGTGACTTCGTAGCTATCTGACAACGCCTCTCCAATGATTGAGAAGTTTTCGGTCACGTAATACAAGCGTTCTTCATCTTGGCTATCGAGCTGTTTATTCAAGAATAACTTTGCATAAATTCTATCGCTGACTAGGCGTGTGTCCGCATCAAATGTGACTCGAAAACGATGAAAAAAACCATCGCCGTCGTTATCCAATAAGTATTCAAAGTCCACATTGTGAATCCAGCTGTCAGAGGTGGTATGGTGTGCTTCCGTGCGAGCCGCCCTGTTTTGAATGCTGTTGTCTTTTTTCTGTTTTTCTTTTATATCGTGCGAACGGTCAACCATTCCACCTGTTGATTTTGTGTTTGATGTGATGGCAGTTGTAGCAGCACTGTCGCTGCCCTCTGCAAACACCGTTTGCGAGTCCAATATCAAACTACACACTAATACGGTAAGAATAAATGCTTGATAAGTGATACTGCGAATAGGGTGGGTCTTGGCTTGCATAATAATCTTCCTCTAAGAATGACGAATCATGTTGATGGAAGTATTAAAACAAAATGAAGCTGAATCGAAGCTGAATGAAAGTTTTTTTCCCTGTGTCGCCTCCTGTATCAGGTTGTTCAGTTTGGGTTCAGGTACTGAGGGTTAATCTGATAACCAGACTCAAGCAACACACATCAATGGAGCGTTCCCATGACCTTTAACAAGCAGACCTTTAGTCACCTTATGTTAAACCAGCGCAAACGCATTATTACCGCCCTGGTTGCCCTCACTTTTGCTGGAGTAGGCACATCATCTCACGCACAACACAATAACTACTCCGGTGAAATTGTTGCCGGAGCGCTTATTGGTGCAGCGGTTGGTTTATCACTGGTGTCTCATAGAGATCGTCATGACAAGCATTATGATCGCCAAAGAAAGCATCAAAATTCCCACTATCATGGGGGGCACCGTTGTTATAAGCGCCATAAAGCCCACAAGCGTCATCAGCGGCACTATACCCATCACAACAATAGTCACAGCTACAATAATAACCACCGCTATAGCAGCCACCGTGGTTACCAGCATGGGCATTCACAGCACAACTCTTGGCAGCATAAGAAACGGCGTGGGGATCGAGAAGTGCATCATTACTACAATGATAAGCGCTCAAAACACCAGAATAGCCACTCAAAACACCAGAGTAACCACTCAAAGCATCAATCCAATGAGGGTTATGTCTCAGTTAGGCATTTCTAGTGGGCAAGTACCGTAAGACTGTGGGTACTAACCTTCTTATTCTGCAAACACCTTACTATACTCAATAGGTCGCTAATGACTAATGTAGTAAGGTGTTTATGTGAAAGTCCGTCCCTCTTTTCTTATATTACTAACACTATCCCTATTATTGCTGTTTGTTTTCAACAGCATTCCTCCTGAAAAACGTAAAATGCTGTTAACAGCGCTTAGTATACCCAAGCTAACGAGCAGTCAGGGCCAAGAAGGTTCATTTTTACCTTTTATGCAGTCCTTTTCTCAGAAAAATCGTCAGCAAGTAGAGGAAGTAATTGAAAGCTTTGAAACCCACATGACAGCCTGTCATGTGCCTAAAACCCGCGCAACCAGTGAGATTGAGGCTCAAGGGAAAGTCTTTAAATCAGTTGATGCCGATGGCAACGTTCATTTCACGGACAAACCCAAAAGCAAAAGCTCAGAAGACCTTACCAGCCGTTATAAGATGGAAAAGCAGTATTTTCGTATGTCGATTACCGCAGCGGGTGGTAATCTCCCCCCATTTTTACATGACCGATTATCTGCGGACCTAAAGCAGTTGTACTTTATATTGACCCGTTGGTTACCAGATCAATACATTAAACAGGTGGATCTGAATGTAAAAGTGTTTAATGATCAGACCAAGTTTGATGTTTATCGCGAAGAACATGTGCCAGGGTTGGAGACTGCTTCAGGTTTCTATAAGCCATCCATGGACGAGGCGGTTGTCATGGTGCAACGAGATGCTGCCATGACACAATCCATTGCCCGGCATGAAGCAACGCATGTGATTAACGCCGGGTTATATGGACGCACACCTGTATGGTTTAATGAAGGGTTAGCCGAATACTTTGAGCGTTTGAATATTGAAGGACAAAGTAAGCGGGTTAATCCGTCGCCACATCACCTTGAATTTTTACAGAAAGCGTTAGCGGAAGGAGAGTTAATGACCGTTAGTGACTACTTATCCATAAAAGGTCGAGCATGGCGGGATCATGAACAAAATATGATGTACGCTATGGCGTGGTCAATAGTGCACTTTATGATGCAAGACGCCTTGGGGCGAGAAACCATGAAGTTATTGATGGAACATATGGCCGATAATTTTTGTCAGCCAGTGAATGCAGTAACCTTTATAGAACAGAATTATGTTGGCGGAATGAAATCATTTTCCGAGCGGTGGCGAACCGCGTTGATGACTAATGACTTTCAGGTACACCGGTATTGATATAGTTATAAATAGATGTAGTTATAAATAATAGCGACAAGAAGTAGAGGAGTACTCAGTGAAATCCAGTTATCGACATTTGTCCGCGAATTATAGAGCGCTTAAAAAAGCAAAAACCTATCAGCAGTGGTTTTGTGCTGCACAAGAAATTGATACGTTAGAAGGGCACAGTCGTTGGCGTGGAAATGACGAGTCGGGTTACTACCCTTTTGAACTACTGCAAGAGCAGATCGATTTATTAACGCAATACCGTGAAGAGCATCGTGTCGGTTGTCTTATCTCTTATATGCAAGAAAGTTTGCACCGAACCTTAGGTGAATTAACAGATTCTCACCTTTATGATACATCCCTAGTGGGTACAAAATACCTTGTAGAGCAGTATTTAGATGAAGTAGAAGAGACATTAAACTATCTCTGTGACGCTGAATTAGACATCATCGATGAAGAAAAAAAGTTGAAGTTGTTTAAGCATGCAAGAAACAACTTTGGCCGAAGTGCGCTTATGTTAAGTGGTGGTGGTGCCTTTGGTATTTACCATTTAGGTATTATTAAAGCCCTATTAGAGCAAAATTTATTACCTTCCGTCATCTCAGGAACCAGTATGGGGGCGATAGTCACAGGGCTTGTCGGCACGCATTCTGATGCGGAGCTGCTAGAAAAACTGTCTGTACCAGAAGATAATGATTTTAGCCCCATAAAACATCGTTCATTGATGGAGGTTTTCTCTAAAAAATCATTGTTAGAATCAGAACAGTTATTGCAGTGTATCTCTAATAATATTCCAAATGATACCTTCTTGGAGGCATATTTACGCACCGGAAGAGCGATTAATATTACGGTATCGCCAACACGAGCGGGACAAAAAGCGCGTGTCTTAAATTATAAAACAGCACCAAACGTTCTTGTTGCATACGCATGTAAAGCCTCTTGCTCAATACCTGGCGTGTTTCCTGCGGTTCAGCTACGCGGAAAGAATGCTGAAGGTGACATTGTTCCTTATATGGAATCTGAACTGTGGGCTGATGGAGGTGTTAGTACCGACATACCGATGGCGCGTATTGGTCGCATTTTTAATGCCAATCACTTTATTGTGAGTCAAACCAACCCTCATGTGCTGCCGTTTGTGGCGAATAGGTCTAAAAAAGGTGTTTTACCGTTTGTTATCGATTTTGCATCGTCATCGATTCATGCTCAATGGCACCAGGTAATCACGGTCACTAAAAAACATACACAGAATCGAACGTTACGTTTTTGGTTAGACCGAGCGGATGCGTTATTGGGGCAAGACTATTTGGGTGATATTAATTTACACCCTGAATTCCCTATTAAAAAATACCTGAAAGTAATGACTAATCCATCAGATGACGAAATCTATGATTTCATTCTTACGGGTGAACGCTCGACGTGGCCAAATATAGCGATGATTCGTAATCAGACGCGCATCAGTCGTGTACTGGCTCGGTGTTACGAGAAATGTTATGCAAAGCACCATGGTCATACTCATCGCAGTGAATCTATTGGCAAAAATACCTTCGTAGATATTGACGGTGCGGTACCAGGAGACGAAATTGAATCAAGCGTCAGTGTTCGGGAGACATCACTGGCGTGAGTGCACAACCTGAATGGTGGGTATATATGATTCTGTGTAGTGATAATACCTATTACACCGGTATTACCACAGATTTAGAGCGACGCTTTGAACAGCATAAAACCGGTAAGGGGGCGAAATATTTTTATGGTCGCCAGCCGGTAGAATTTGTTTTTCAAGAAAGTGGTCATGATCGTAGTAGCGCTAGTCAGCGAGAAGCGGCGATTAAATCCTTAACACGGCAACAAAAGATAGCGCTACTCGAAGTCCAGCTATTCAAAGTCCAGTAGCTCATCCAGTACTGAACTGCTACCCAACGCCAAACCATAACCATACTGCTCATGCTCTATCAAATCGGAGGGTAAGTACTCCAAAAAATACGGCTCTCCCTCGCTTTCTACATAAGAGCCACCATGAAATAAGGTACGGCTCTCATCGCCGCAACGGGTCACAATTAATTCATTTTGTGCACGGGTAAACGCGACGTACAACACGCGACGTTCTTCCTCTTCCGAATCCCTATCTCCTAGGCTGCGAATATGCGGATAAGCCCCAGGCTGAACCCCCAGGCAATAACATACAGGCGCTTCAGTACCCTTTGAACTGTGTACAGTGATCACTGTCACCAAATCATCTTCTTCCAGGCGTTCAGCCTCTGAATTGGATACCGGGTCAAGGGTATAAGCTTCCACAAAACCCAATAAATCCTTATAACGACACGCCAGGTCAGACAATAGGCGTAGGTCGCCAGCTCGGGATTCCCAGCGATCGTAACGGGTCATAAAATTATGCTCCATCATCTCTAAGCCTTTTTTAATGGCGGATGATGGTTTGTTACGTAGTGATTGAATGGCAAGTACACTGTCGATAATATCCTCCCGCTTAGGGATTAACTGTCGTAATACATCGTCAATACCTTCTGCGGGGTCTGCATCCAATAATGCTGCAACAATTTTTGAGGCCGTTGCATCCCCAATTCTTGGCCAGCATTTCAGATAACGAATCCATGCCAGCTCGTCGGTACGATTTAATGCCGCACGACATAAGCACAGCACATCTTTTACGTGTGCTGCCTCCAGAAGGCTGGTGCCACCAACAAAACGATAAGGGATGCCAGCATCAATTAATGCGCCCTCACAGGTTTTGGCAGCCCAAGCAGAACGAACTAAAATCATATGGTCAGACCATGGGGCATCGTTCTGCTTACGTTCAAGTAAGTCGCCAGCAATCCACGAGGCCTCGTCGTATTTACTTTCAAAATCAATCAACCGAGGCGTGATACCTTTCCCGCGTACCGCGATAAGGTTTTTGTTGTAATCAATGGTGGATTTTTTAAGTAACCAGTTGGAAATGTCTAAAATTTCCTGTGTACTACGAAAATTTTGTTCTAATTTAAAGACGTTAGAGTCGGGCAAGCGTTCGCTAAAGGAGTGGATGTTTCGAAAGTCGGCGCCACGAAAGGCATAAATGGACTGAAATGTATATGCTTGGTAAAAGTGTCCATAGGAATGTGGTTTGTATTTTATGTGATAAAATATGGACAATAATTAGATGTGTTTATAGGTGGCTTCGTGACAAGTTTTGTTAAACGTACTTTAAAGAAACAAAAAAACAACCCCCAGCCTGATAGTGTTATTAGTCGAGATAAGGTGATAGAAAGGCATATTTCTTGTAAGGAAGTCAGTCTTCCCCCGTTAAGAAAAACAATAACAGTTGTGACAGAAAGAGACGGGGGATATGAACCGTTTGTAATTTGTTTCGAAGAATTAATTAGTGAATTCATTGAATTAGAGGGCTTGGTCAAGGAATTTCAAGCTGGTATTGAATTGTGGTCGAAAAATATATCAATTTACACCTTAAAAGGCATGTCTATCTGTCTTTACTTAGTGATATTTTTTGAATTTGTTAGAGTTATAAGAGAAAGTAGGAAGGTTGAGCATATCTCTGATATAACTCCAAATATAATGCAAAATTTTAAAAGTTTTTTGGAAACTACAAATAGAAACAGTATAAAGATAAAGTGCTATCAATACGTTAGATTATTTATTAAAACAGTCCAGCAATCGAAGTTCGCGGAATTGGCTGTAATAGGGCCATGGCAAGGTAAATTTCCATCAGGTTTTCCGAGAGAGTACACCCCTAAAGAGGGGTTATCTGAAAAGATATTTAGTGATCTAGTTACTGTGTTAAAAGAAAATTTTGATATTGCTAAGAATAACTTGAGAATAAGAAAAAGGGTTCTGAGTAGACCTGTTTTTATTGGTGATTTAAATGCTAATAGGTGGACACTGAATAATGCCCTTTGGTTCTACCGCCATAAATACCTTGATGAGAAGGAGTGTCGTAAAAAATGGCATTGCAAATCAGTAATCGAAAAAAATGGATACTCTGTAGATGAATTGGAAGAAATCTATGACGGTTCCTTTCCCAAAGATATTGATAAAGCAGAGGATCCAACTAAGAAAATTGGGATATGCTCGCTATCAAATGATGTAAGGGTTTCTATAGCTATAAGTGAGATTGCTAATAATTATCCCGAATACCCTTTTGATATGAGTATTCTTGAGGCTTCTCTTTTCCTAACATATTCTGGCTATGTAAAGCCAACTGTAAAATATCCGGAACGTGGACTGTATATCAATCATTCTTCTAAAAAATTGTATTCCTTAATTAAGGCAATAAGGCCACCATTTCCTGGTCCCGGTTTTGGAGGTGTTAACGCGGTTAATAGTTATTTTTATCCCAATATGAAAATCATAGGTACTTGTTTCATAATTGTTCAGATGGAAAGTGGATGGAATCAGCAAACGCTCTTAGACTTTAAATTTGGTGAGACTTTTGAAAGCTCGTTTCATAAAGATATTTTGTGTGAGAATCACAGAGTTATGGTTTCATCAAAATACAGGACAAATAAAGAAGTATTTTTCCGTACATATACCAAGAATAGATACGGGACTTATCAGGTATTGCGTTTTCTGTGGGAATTTGGGCGAGTTATGAGAGAAAGAGCAGGTAGTAAAAGTCCGTGGTTTTTTATCTCTAGCTATTTCCTGAAAACTGATGGTCCTATTTCTAAGTTGTCGATATATAATCTACATAATGCAACAAGGTCGATTTGCAATGGCTTTTCTGTCGAGACTGAAGAGGGGGGCGTTTTACGTCAATTTGGTTCGGATCGGTTACGGCAAAACTATGCAGATAATCTAGACGAGTTGGTAGAAAATGATTCAGAGAAAATTTCTAACGGTTTGCAAAATAAGATTTCAACTACGGAAAAACACTATAGAAACAAGCAGAGGCAAAAAAAACGGCTTTCTAAAGAGCAGGAAGATTGGGTAGAAAATTTTACCTTTTTCCAGGGAGCGTTCCAGCCGGCCAGGGAAGTCGATATGTCGGTGCTAAATATACCAGGAAAACCTGTAGCACAAATAATTACTACGAATGGAGTGGAGCCAGTGCTTATATGCGGTAACCCTTTCAAGCCAGACTGGATGAACTGGCAATACAGCCTAAAAGAAGGTCAGCGTTGCGGTTTTTTTAATGGATGTGCTACCTGTTCACAAGTGAATATATTTTCAGAAACATTGCCATATATATTTGTTCGTATTCGAGACATTGATCGCTTTCAAACGAAATTGTCCCGCCCTGAATGGGAAAATATATATAATCACGAGCGCTCTGCATGGCAGGAAGTTATTGATGAGTGGCCATTGTCCGAAGAAGTAGAGGGGGCTAGAATTTCTTCAGAAAAAATGGTGCTACCAAATCGACCAGTATTCAATAAATGAGTAAGAATTCATGACAGTAACTATTTCTGAATTATGCGAGAAAGATATTTCAATTCTTCTTTCTGATAACCTTGACGATGAAGAATCAATTGGGCTGGATGATCTGTATACGTTCGATGATGAACCATTTTTCTATAAAAATTCTGAAGCTTGCGTATTGAGATTTATGGCGTTAGAAGATGTAGATAATATTCGGATAAGTGAGAATAGTAATTTTAAGGATGATGATTGGGATTTAGGTACGGGCTTTGAATCTAAAGATATGCAAACCGTTTTTTATTTTTCAAATTTCGCATCAAAATATCTTAAGAGGTTTGTAAAGTGCTGGGCATATTATATATTGCCGGAATTTTCAGATTTGAAGTTATCCTCGTTTAAAGCGTTTTTTAATCATATTAGTGCCGTCGGAAATCATTTATATGATTTAGGGTTCTTTAAGGATATTCCTGTTGATATTTCATGTAAGGGACTTGATCGTTTTACTCTCAGTGATCGTGAAAGCTTATTTGAGCGCATAAGATGTGATGCGATATCTTCTCAAAGTCAGAGGGCGCAAGCGATACAGTATTACTACAGAGAGTTGGTGGTTGAAGAGTTTCTTCCGAGGGAGTATTGTTTTCCATTTGATATTTTTGATGGCAAATCTAGCTACTTTGTTTTTCCACTACATGAATGTAATACATGGATGCCATTAGCTCCAGAAGTGCTTTATCCCGTAGCACAAACAGCTTTGAGCGTAATTAATGATCTTTCGGATGATATTATATTTTGTTTTAATTCACTTGAAAAAAGTGCATTGATAAGAGATGTCACTGATAAAAGCAGGCATTTTCATGTGGAACGCATGACAAACATTCTTAACGGGCATAAATATGCATGTTGGCCTGACGGTACTCCTTGGCACGTAAATGTTTTGAAAGCAAAGTATGAGCATATTTCAATAGAGTTTATTCGGAGCAAAGGTGCGAGGCTTCTCAGGTCGGCGTGTGAAATATTAATTTCTCTTTGTCTGGGGCTGCGAATATCGGAGCTTGCAGCTTTAAAATCAGGGTGTTGTAAAAAAGTGACAAATCCTTCAGAGTCGAATGAGAATTTTGAAATTTCGGTTACGATATTTAAAACAGTTAAAGATATTAAGGGGAAAGAAGTAGAATTACCTTGTCCTCCATTGGTATTCAGATGCGTTAAAATACTTGAAAGTTTGTTTGAATATTCCCGAAAAAATACTGAAGGAGTAGACTATCTAATTAGGCCATTATGGGATAGAGATGGACGTGGAGAGAATGAAAGTTACAGAGCTGTTTCAGTTGGCACTATTACTAATGGGTTATGTTTTTTTGCAGAATGGTGCGGTGTTTCTGTATTTCATCATCATCAATTTCGTAAAACTGTCGCTCAATTTATCGTACACCGGGATCCTCGAAACTTGGATCTTGTAAAATTGCTTTTTTCACATGCGTCTTTAAGCATGTCGCTAATATATATAGTTCATATACCCACTATAAGTCGTGATATCAGAAACCAGATTATTCATGAAAATATAGAGGTTTTTTCCAAGCTGTTATTCAGCGCTTCACAAGGGACTGTTGGAGGGTACAAAAGAGAGCATATAATTGCGTCTTCTCACGAAGATAACACTTTATTCAAAGGTGAAACGCAATATGAATTGGGGCGGAATATTTTTAGTTACATTGATATATTGATGCGTAATGGATCTACAGTGCTGCGACGTACGCCCATGAATATTTGTATTTCGGAAGAAAGTCCACTTCAGCCTCTACCGTGTAGAGTTGAACCTTCCGATCTGAAAATTACTAATAAACCAAACATAAGCAATTGTAAGGGGTATGAATGCGCAAACGCTGTATTTACGGAAGACGATGAGCCGGAAATTCGCAATGATATCAAGTGGTATGAAGAAAAAATACTGAACAATGAACATGCCCATGAAAATCTGAGGAAAGACGCTCAGCAACAACTTAGTAAATTATATAAAATATTAAATGAGATAACGTTACCTGTTACTCAAGAAATGACCGCGTGAGCAGTATGAGGACACCTCCATCAGAGCTTAGATCAAAGGTTGAAAATGCCATAAAAAGGCTGAGGGCATTGCCTAAATATAAAAACCAGAAACGACTCCCAGTGACAACCGTAGCAAAATTTGCTGGTATAGGGAGGTCAACGCTAAATAAGCATTTGGCATTAAAGGATCTTTGTAATTCAAAAGATTTTGCCAATAATTCTGAGCCAGAAATTGAGTTTTGGAGTGAAGAGCAGAAAGCTTTGAACGAGTTAATCGTTCACCATGAACATTATGGTGAAGTTATTCTCAGAATGGAAGATTGTTTAGAGGAGACTACGAAAAAAATTTTTGATAATTATGTCCAAATTAAATCTGAGCATAGTTTCAAAGTGGAGTCGACTAAAGACTCCGCTGCGCTGCAGCGTTATATTTCGCAGCTTAGAGTTATGAATGAGACTTTGGAACAGAGCCTTGCTTCTGAGCGGTTGCTAAATAGACAGCCTGGCAAAGATAGCCTTCAAGTAGGAAATAATGTAACTCCGTTTTATAGGAAATTTCACATAAGTCCAGACAAGTTTTTAATGCAAGGCAATGAGTATGTATGGGATAAGAAGCTAGCAAGTAAAGCGTGGGCGAAGGCGAGGCGTGAATTTGAAAAACTTGTTGTTTTGGAACAACCTGATGTTATCTATTTGCTTTGTGGTCCTCAGAATGTAGGTAAAACTACCTGGATAAAAAAGCACAAACCTCATCGTCCGGGTAAACATGTATATTTTGATGCTACTTTGCCTACAGAACAAGAACGAGTTGATTTGGCGTATTCTGCTAAAGATTACTGCTCAACATCGGAGCTTGTTATTGTTCGGATTCTAGCAAGCATAGAAACGTGTTTGGAAAGACAGCGGTTGCGGGGCAGTCAGCAGTATGTGCCCCCCCATGTCATCGAGAATACATTTAAATTATTTGAGGAAGTGTCAGTGGATGAGCCTGTTGATCAAATTATAGTCGTCAGAAGTGAGTCAAATGTATCAGATAATTAGGTCAGATGGATACTACCTTTCTCTGAATGTTCGTAATTTACCGGTTATTGTTAACGATAAATATGAAATCGTTACTGGGCCAAATATGTATATTTACAGAAAGATTGCGAACGGTGACTGGAATTCATATCGAACTTGGGATCAAAGAGCTTCAGAGTTATGCCACTACCTGAACTGGTTAGGGTGTTGCAAAGATAAAGTGGTAGAAAGGCCCGATTGGGATTTGGCAACGTCGGAAATTATTACTAAATATTGGAGGTCTCAACAAGATATTTGTATAAGAGAGAATAGGCACGTCCCGGTTGATGCTATCAACGCTAGGTTGAGTACTGTTTATAGGTTTTATAAATGGTGTGCAGAAGAACATATTTTTAATTTAGTTGATGTAAATGATATATCCCGAAAGGTGTATGTTCGATCTGATCCTGATGATAATGCTTTAGCTCACTGTCGAAGCTTGTCCAGCTTTTATGTTTATACGAATAAACTGAAGCTTCGCAAAGTTAAAAAGTCGATGGTTAGATTTATTGTTACAAGAGATGATTTTTCAGAGGCATGTTCCTATTTCAACGATATCGCATTTCTAATTTGTGCTTATCTGTATTATCTTTGTGGCTTGAGGCGCTTTGAAATTACGCAATTTCTTACTCTTGATAGTGACCAAAACCCCGATCTTTTGTCTAAAAAGAAACTCGAACGAACTGGTAAGATAAACCAAAAATACTTGAAGTATAAATTTATAGGGAAGGGTAACATATCTAGAGAGATCGAAATACCGACAATATTGTGGGTTTTGATCTTAGATCATTATCTTCCTCAACGGATACTGAGGGAAGAGAAATTTCGTCAAAAAATGGAGCTTGACTCAAAAGCGGCAAAATTAAATGGAGGTGTTACTACCGACCTTTTACTACTTACTAAGACTGGAGCCAAGTTAACTCCAGAAAATATTTCCCGAGCATTCAGCGCTGTACAGCGCAGTTGCGGCTTCCCTTTTCGGCCGCATATGCTCCGTCATACGTTTGCAACCGAATTTATTTGGCGTTATGAGCAGGATCACCCCAATAGCGAGGGACGGTTTGACGTTGTTGTCCATGACGAGTTAAGAATAATGATGGGACATACTCGGCCTAGTACTACCAAAAAATACATCCATTTAGTGGAAATGCTAAAATCTTCGAAATTAATAGAAGACTATCGCCCATCACTCGATGAGCGTATGGATCATGAATTTGGAGCCTTTGCGTAGTTGATTGCTCTATAACAATAATACGGAATGTCTAGCTCTTGATGATTGTGAATGGCTGGTTGTTGATCGGTTAGTTCATCAATATAGTGAACTCTTATTTTCTCGATTGCACTGGCAGCATCAGCAAAAAAAGGTACAGGGTCAAAGCTCGATTCCTGCTTGGAGGCTAAGGGAGCACTGAGGGTTTCCCAAGGTGAAAAGAACAACTGTAGATTAACCAGTAACTGGGCCTGGCCACCTTCGCGCCCTGGTAATTCATGTGTTTGCTCCCACAAGTTGAGGGCAGCTTAAACTGTGGTGCAGTATTAATGCATCGCAACCTTTCGTTTTGTAATAGAATGTCCGATCAATATAATCCGGATTAGGGCTGACCTTATCGATATCGACAGCAACACTATTCTTCTCAGCACCTGGTGCGATATCCTGAATGGGGGAATCATATGCAGTTTCGTTCGGCTTGTCGGTTTGTTCCGTAGACATGTCGCTGTATTTCGCTTTCGTATCTATGTGAACACACCAGCCAGCTTCATGTAGGACTAAAAGCTGCCCCACTCCCATTATGGTTAATGAGAAATTTCTCTAAAGAATGAAGGGTTTGTGCGCTTACGAAGGCACGAGATATGCCGTTCACTGCTGGACAGGCAGCTTAGAGATAAAACGATGCAGCTTGGGGTGATATTGAAAGCTCACTGCCGTACAAATAACCTAGAAATACTTCATAACCCCTCTTTTCCTTACGTTCCCCCCGTCTTCTTGTCAGTATCGAGATACCTATATTAGACGACAAGGAATATCATCCATGAATACCCCAGCCAACATCACCCGTTTAGTGTTCGAGCTAATTGGCAGTGATGAAGAGGTTCGTGTACTCAGCTT
>CAJXZM010000022.1 GCA_913063125.1 uncultured Gammaproteobacteria bacterium
GCCGACTGGAAGCCAGGGAGTGCAACTAATTACCAATTCACGACAACCATTAAATGATGCCGCTAGAAAGCAATAACAGCTGAATACATGGCGCGCTAAACTTTCCCCGCGCCCCACGTGCAAAAAACTCTTTCTCTATTCTCAAGTCTTTATCCCATCAAATCAATCTCTTACATCCAATGATTTCATTAAACAATGTGCCAATGAGGCGCAAAGAATATATCCAACAAATTCTTCCCCTATATTTTCGATCTTATTCTTATATAAATCAACAAGTTGCAAGGTTCACATTTTTGTAGCGTAGATATAGGGCTCGTTAAACAAAACTACGCTTAAAAAGTGCTCAAAAAAAGCAACCCGACTTAAAAAGCATCAACCTTTATAATTTCAGTTTGATTTTTTATTGAATCAGATTTATGATTCTCTCTTTACTGTAAGGATACACAGTTCTCATGGATGATATTAAAGTACCCATTCCCAACAAGCCTTCAAAATTTCTAGATCAGCTACGTGAACATATACGAGCGAATGGAAAAGCATACGCAACAGAAATTACGTACATAAGCTGGGTGAAACAATATATTATTTACCATAACAAAAAACACCCAAATGAGCTGGATTCCAAACACGTTGAAGAATATTTAACCTATCTTAACGTGCAAGGTGGAGCTTCTGTTAATACTCAGAAAACGGCACTCAATGCACTCGTTTACTTGTATAACCATTTTTTGAATCAACCTCTCAAGCAGTTAAACTTTCGTTATTCCAGAAAACCAACGCGTATACCTACCGTTTTTACTCATGACGAAGCCATCGAGGTCATCAACTGTTTAGATGAAAATTTTCAGCTAATGGGAAAGCTCATGTATGGGTGTGGATTGCGAATTTCAGAGGTGGTTAGGTTACGAATAAAAGATATCGATTTTAATATGCGATATATTGTCATTCGCGATGGAAAAGGTTCCAAAGATCGTACAACGTTACTTCCAAAATCTATTATTGATAGTCTGAAAAAACAAATTGTCGTTGTCGAGAAATTACTCGCATTCGATAAAGCAAAAGGAACCGGCCCAGTATATCTTCCAAATATGCTAGGGAAAAAATACCCTCAAGCTGGCCACTCGATAAATTGGCAGTACCTTTTTCCCTCACACAATACCAGCGTCGACCCAAGGTCTAACATTGTGCGCCGACACCATATATATAGGGGAACAATTCAAAGGCAGGTAAAAATAGCCATAAATGCAGCAAAAATTCGAAAACAAGCCAGCTGCCATACCTTCCGCCACAGTTTTGCCACCCGCTTATTACAAAATAAATACGACTTGCGTCAAATCCAAACACTTATGGGGCACTCAGATATTCGCACAACTGAAATTTATCTTCATGTTATTGAAGAGCTCGGTGATCATGTGGTAAGTCCTATCGATTAATCGAGCCTAACTCACAAAAATCGTAACACCACACACAATCACAATCACGACCAACACAAAGCGTTTTAATACTTCTTGATTAACCTTCATCGCAAATTTTAATGACATTAAAACACCCACAATAGTGCCTACTGACAAAATGGCCCCAGGTATCCACACCACCTGCTCTCTAATAATAAAAATCACTAACGATAAAAGCCCAAAACCTAAAGTACAGACCATCTTCCATGCATTTGCCTGCAAAATGCCATAACGTAACGCACCAGAAAAAAACAGGATCAAAACAAATCCAACACCCCCTTGTATCGCGCCTCCGTACAATCCACATAAAAATATTCCAACACCTCCAAAACGTACATCAGCTAGCGATTTTGGCTTTTCATCATCGCGAGGAAATACCGCACTGGCACTAAACATCATCACAACTGACATAACAATCATGGTAATCAATAATACCGGCTTCAAAATATTCGGGGGCATATAGGACACTACCAAGGCTCCGAGAAAAGCTCCCGCTAACATTGGTTTCATCACCGGTACGATATCTGCTGTCTCTAAGTACCCATGCTTTTTAAATCCATGAACACCGGTTAACGACTGAAGCACCACCGCTAACCGGTTTGTTCCATTTGCAATATCTGCAGGCATTCCCATTAACATCAGCACAGGCAACGTTAACATGCTGCCGCCGCCAGCCAATGTATTAATAAACCCCGCACACACACCCGACATCACCAATAAAGATACCGTCCAAACCGTTAACTCATACTCCATAGCGTTCACTCATAAATTGACACAAATTCACCCCATCCAATCCAAAAACCCGCCATAAATCACTAATGGCGGTACCTTTTAATCCCAAACAGCCTAAAAACCAACCAAAAACTGCTAACGTTTTCCGTTCATTTGCCGTAGCATAAATGTTATATGAGTCAACATAGGTGTTTCACTGGAGTATTGTATGGTTGCCATTTCCTCTCAACAACCCGCTATTGTAGCGCAGAACAGCAACACCGTGCCTCTAAACGAGTTACGTGCCGTACCTCAGCAAGAAAAAACGGTCAATAATCAAGATAACTCCGTGTCTGCTACTCAAGCAACACCGCTTGCCAGCAATCAACAAGCCCCTCAACCAGAACAAGCAGCCCAAGTCATCTCGCAAACAGAGCAGCAATTACAACGAGCTGCTGTGGAGGCAAGTGCCACAACACCACTGCCCCAAGTAACAGCTCCCGAAAATAGAGAAGTCAATCAACAGCCTAACGTTGAAACACGACAAACTGAAAATCGCCAGCAAGTGGCAGAAGATAATACTGTGGAAGCCTCGGCTCCTCCTGTAGAGCCACAGTCCTCTCCATCAACAACCAACTCCTCGGCAGTATCAACATATCAGCAAGTGGGTAACCTTGGAAGTGACCAGCCACGCCAAGCTGAAACAGATAACTCGCGCGTAAGTAGCAGCCCAGCTAGCTCTCCAACTCAACCCTCTACATCAACTACATCAACAAGTAGCGCTTCCAGTGAGGCACAAGAAACAACACCTGAGCGCCAAGTCTTTGGGGGGGCGATTGATGCACCAAGGCAACAAGCAGGCTAATACCTTAACCTCATTTGCGTAATAGGAAACGAATACCCCTAATTAGTACAAGCAACAAAAAGGCGATGACAACTTTGATACCCAAAGTTATACATCGCCTTTTTATTGTTCGGTTAGCTATACGTTAGCGATTACTCACTATCTGCTAACATATACAACAACTAGAACGCTTTCTTTAACACACTTAATGCTTGTTCGAATGTAGCGTCAATAGGGTTCAACAACATTGAGCCATCATCCAATGCCATACGAGCAATATCTTCCAAATCTGTCTCTTTCACACTACCGGTTTCAGATAGTTTGCGCGGCAATTCACACAATGCATACATCTCTTCTTTAAGTGCAATAATTGTGGCAATCGCTTTTGCTGGACGCTCCGCAACCGGAGTGGATGCATACACGTCAGAACCAGCGACATGTAATAACAACTCACCAATATTTTCACTGCTTACCGATAAATTAAATTCCAATACGTGAGGCATCAAAATACTCATGCACAAACCGTGAGGTACATGGCACTTAGCGCCCACACTATGGCCTAATGAATGAACCATACCTACCATAGAGTTTGAGAACGCAATTCCTGCCATCGTAGACGCTTCTGCAAGCTGTAACCGGCCAGCTGCATCACTCGGATTTTTTAGCACTTCAGGCAGGTGAGTAACGATTTTTTTCATTGCCGCGGTGGCATAAGCATCACTAATAGGATTTTTTGCCAAACCGGTAAACGACTCAACTGCATGCGTTAACGCATCCATTCCTGTTGCTGCAGTAATTTTTGGTGGCAAACTTAACGTCATTCGAGGATCAAGGATGGCAGCATCGGGAAGTAAAAATGGAGAAACAAAAGGTACCTTCGCGCCCGTTTTATCATCTTTAATCACAGAAACGTTCGTGGTCTCTGACCCTGTACCGGCTGTGGTTGGAATAACAAAAAATGGATTAAGAGGGCTCTTAACAACACCGGTTCCAGAATATGCTCGAAGGTCGTCACCACCTTCAGAGACAAGAATATTCACACCTTTTGCCGTATCGATAACCGATCCGCCACCAATCGCTAGAATGGAATCACATTCCTTTTCACGATAAAGCGCTGCGATTGTTGCAACCGTAATCATAGATGAATCCGGAGGAACATCATCAAAGATATCAATTGCTTGCATATCAGCCGCTTCGAGCGCTTTGGTAACAATATCCACTAAACCAACACCACGTACACCACGGTCGGTGATAATCAGCGGGCGAGAAGCATCGTGAGAGCTTAGTTCAAAAGGGATATGTTCTAATGCTTTAAATCCTGCCACCATTTTTACTGGGCAGAAAAATTCGTAATATTCGTTCGCCATGATTAACGCTCTTTTACTAGATTAACAAGGAATTGACTGTAGGTTTTGGTCGTCATTTGAATTTTTTGAATAAATTCTAAATCCGGATAGGTTTTCACGGCTTTTTTCGCAACGACCTTAGGAAGAATGACAGTCTGTAAGCGGTTCAGGCAACGCACCACTTTCATTGATGTTGGTACATCACCATCAATGATCAACCGCTCGTTTGCATAGGCTTGTGCCGTATGTTCTTGAAAACTAAATACCAAAAATGCAAACGTCACATGTTTAAAGCTCATGGTGAGGTCGGGTTTATCTGTATAATTCGTTAAGTTTACCAATGCACCTTGCTGCTTTTGCATCGTTAAACTTAACTCACCCGGCATCACATTCATGCGAAACACAAAACCATCTGGCATTTCAGCAACTTCAGTCTTAATCACGTCATCCACCTGACTTCCCGCTTTTAACATATGGGAAATCAACTGCATCATGCCAGAGACGTACATTCTCTGATAGTTGTAGTCAATATCGGCTTCAAAGCCTTTTTTTATAGGAATCATTTATTAGCCCTTATCCTAGAAGCAACATCACAACAGGAATCAAACCTGCATAATATTCACTTAAAGATACACTCTGAAAAAGAACAAATTACACACCTCACTCTTGCGAGCCCCTTTGAGATCTGTACGTTCTTACTACTTTGCTTATCACTTTACGCCTATAGAGTATGCAAAGACTAAGCGTTATGCTAGTTGACGATCGTTGAAGTTTTGTATCCTTTTAACGACATTTTCTCTGAAAAGAGAGAGACTAGTGAGTCACTCCAGTTTTTGATCAATAAGCCTCTAAAAAACTCCTGAAAGCCTCCAAAATACGCCTATACAACACAAAGATTTTGTAAGTAAATATTCGATTTTCCGCAAAAATCGACAAAACCTAGTCATTGTCTACTAACTTCGCCAACTCTGTACGACTAGAAATGTCTAATTTGTCATAAACACGATACAAATGGTTAGAAATCGTAGAAGGGGCCAAGTCCAACGATTTAGCAACTTCCTTAAAAGTCAGCCCCTTACACACTAACCCTACAATTTGATGCTCACGTCCACTCAATAAATCCAACGGCCCTAGTGGACGTAAACTCACCATCACCAACTCCCCTAGGGGCTTTATTTCTATCGACAAGTTATTCATTTCTAAACGGTACACCGAAGACTGGCGTTTTAGCTCAAAGGGCAGGGTAGACATTTGACGATCAGGAAAGTGCTCATTCAATAACGCAACAAAACGAGGCTGCACTTCATGAAAACACCCTTGCTGATCACAAATTGCCGAAGCGGATTGATCCTCCGTCTCCTGTAGCCGATTACCCACCCGTAAATGCAAAAAAAACGCATGGGACACCGCAGATACCAAATGATAGATAAGGTGTTGTTGCAATTGACGTTCTTCATCCGTAAAGACATGCTCACGATTAAACCGGTAAAGACTAAGCAGGGTATACAAACCAGTATTCATATCCACATGACCCGAAGCCAAAATACGCTCAATACCATAAGGCTGAAACATCTGGTGGTACAAATCAGACTGATAAAACGCCTCATCAGAAATCACATCCGACATATCCACAGGTTTACCTAAATTATTAAGCACACCATCACGGATTGGGTTCATCTCCATGGTTTCTTCCAAACGGGTCGCATAATGCTCATCCAATCCCAGATGACTTACATAATGAAACC
Source organism: uncultured Gammaproteobacteria bacterium (assembly GCA_913063125.1). Taxonomy (GTDB): domain Bacteria; phylum Pseudomonadota; class Gammaproteobacteria; order Pseudomonadales; family Ketobacteraceae; genus 42-54-T18. The sequence continues at coordinate 6,101 of CAJXZM010000022.1, forward strand.
GGATAGCCGCCTGATTACCCGTACCCCAAAACGCAGCATCAAAGTCAATCACCCGAGATAATTGCTCCAGAGCCCAAACACGATACTGATCAGGCTGCACGCTAGGAGCTGCACGATACAAATGGCTGATGAACTCATCAAGTAAAATTGAACTGCTCATATACGTTTAACCATGGAAATTACCCGTTAGGTTATTTTTACTATTTCCCCTTTGAGGGTTACTCGACACAATAAAGCCTATTCAAAGATAACTGAACATAGCGATAAGTGATTTATTGGTAATAGCCTTTCAGAACTGACCTTGTAGCTTGAGTACGACACGGACGCCGCAGTCGAGCACGCATGAATGCGATCTTTTGCGATTTCTGAAAGGCTATTACCAATAAAGCACGCTCTAGGACATCCGCTAAGATATCTTCAACCTTACCAACTGCTGGAAAAACCCAACATGAAGCCCAACAACATCATCGAACCAGGCCTACTCCCCAACGAAGCGGACTTCTCCGACGAATTCTTCCAACAGTTCACCCTACGTAATGACAAACAACCCCTAAGATTATCCGACACAATAACCAAAGACTACCAGTTCCCAACACTTTACGGCAACGTTACCTGCGCAATTGGCGTATTTCTCTGTGACTACGACAAAGCACAAGCCATGCTGCCACACCCAAAAATGAAACCCGTCGCCATGCCAAAGGGCAGAGCACTCGTTACCTTCTCTTGTTACGAATACCAAAAAGTCCGTGGCGTTGCACCCTACAACGAAATTGCCATGACCATTCCCGTAATGATTGACCCCTCCGTTAACGTCCCGGTATTACCGATGATCATGGACGGTCTTTTTAAGAAATTTGGTTATTACGTATTCCACATGCCTGTTACCTCGTTAGAAAACCGCATCCGCGGCAACGATATTTGGGGTTTGCCTAAGGTTGTAGATACCATCGATATTAACATCAACAATGACACCTCAAAAACCGTCGCCACCGATGAGCAGGGTAATCAATACTTCAGCCTCTCTGTTCCCACGTCAGGGAAAAGTACAGCATTCGACGTTCAATCCAACATTTATTCAAAACTCAATAACAAACTACTACAAAGCCCCACACAATTTAAAGCCAACTTTAATGTCACTAAACACATGGATAGATTATGGAAAACCGGTGGTGATGACCCTAGCGTGTTAACGATCGGAAAAGGCCCTTACGGCGATATGCTACGAAACTTAAACATTGAACCTCAACCATTTCAGTTCCGTTACGCAGCCCATATGAATGCGTGCTTTGATTTGCCAAACGAACATTATCAAGCCCCATTCGCATTCACTGGATAAAATAGGCCACCACATGTCAACAACAAACACATCCATCAAACAAAAAACCGTTCTATTGGTCGGTGCTGGTGCAGTGGGAGCAACCATCGCTTCCTGGATTGCGCCAAACCACAATAAGTTCTATGTGTTAGATCAAGGGGAAACCCTTAAAGCTATCAAGAAAAATGGCGTTTTTTCTTACCTTCAGCACCATGAAGATAAAGGGGAAAAGTGCTCAGTAAAAACAGTAGAGAACTTCATCGACTGCCCAGCCCCCGATGTTATTCTATTGTGTGTGAAAAATTACAGTTTAGACGCTTTATCCAAAGCAATTATCAATGCTTACGGTGAGGATTGTGCCAAAAACACCATCGTTGTTGGATTACAAAATGGCGTTGAGAATCAACAAATTTTACCTAAGTATTTTTCTAACGTTGTATACGGCATTATAAGTTTTAATGCATGGATAGATGAACCCGGTGTAGTTGGGTATCAAGCCAAAGGCCCCTTTATCTTTGGAACCCCTGATAACGGCTTACAATCTGAAGTTAAACTAGTTGCGGATATTTTTAATCAAGGCGTTGAAGCAATCGCCAGTGATCACTTTCAAGATGCCGCATTATCAAAAATGATTGTCAATCTCACAAACTCATTCACCACATTGATGGGATTAGGGTATCGAGATATTGATGATGCCTCAAAGTTCCAGAAAATTCTTAGCCAGCTAACCTTTGAAGGAGTTAATATTGTTAAAGCATCCGGCCATAAAGAATGTAAAGTGGGGGATATCCCAAGCTGGTTTTTGATGGGTGCGAGCGCTCGACTTCCTCAATTTTTGACCCGTAAATTATTTGAAAAAAATGTTAAGAAAATGGTTGTGAGTAGTATGGCTCAAGACATTATTCAAAATGGCCGGAGTGATAACGAATTAGAAGCAATAAACGGCTATTTATTGGCAATGGCAGACAAATACAATATTGATGCACCTTATAATCGCGCTATCTATCAATTATGCCAAGAAGCGTTTTCCAAACCTAACTTCAAACCCATAAGTGTTAATGAAGTATGGAAACGCATGAATCTTGACGGTAAACAGCAGTCGTTACGATCAGCTTAAAAAATCTTTGGATCACGACTTCTGTTCTTATGATCTATTCACAGCTATTAACTAAAAATATGCATAAATAGCTGTGAATAGCATTCGGCGCTTGTTACATATTGCACCAATACATCCTGCTTACATTATTTACCACGATACACAATTCACTATACTACCCGAAATACCGGGGGGGTATTCTCTCTTATTGCGATAGTATTTTTCGTAGCAACGGCAACACTACGATCTAAAGTTTCTGTTGTTAACCAACCTATATGAGGTGATAACACAACGTTATCCAATGTCAGTAAAGGGTTATCTTCATTAACCGGCTCCTGTGTAAACACATCAAAACCTGCTGCTCCCAATTTACCTGACACTAAAGCCTTATAAACCGCTGTTTCATCAATCAATGCGCCACGTCCAGCATTCACCAAAATTGCTCCCTCTTTCATCAATGCTAGCATACCTTGATTAATCATTTTTTCTGTATCATTCGTTAATGCAGCATGTAATGACACAATATCGGATTGTTTCAGTAATTCATCCAATGAAAAGTACGGGTATTTCACATCACGTTTTTCTTTTGTCGCAGTGTAAATAACATTAGCCCCCATAGCGTCTAATATCGGGGCTAGTATTTTGGGAATATCGCCGTATCCAACTAAACCGATAGTTTTACCTTTTATTTCAAATAGTTGCTCTTCTGTCTCTTTAGTAATACGCCATTGTCCACTACGACAAGTAGTATCCATAATAAGTAAACGTCGCAACGCTGCCATCATTAGCAGCAACGTCATTTCTGCAGTTGCTTGAGAGTTGGTACCCGGCATATTACAGACAATAATACCTTTATCTTTTGCAGCCTCTAAATCAATAGTATTTGTGCCAACGCCAATTTTCTGTATTAACTTTAATTTTGGCGCCTGTTCAATAATGTCTTTGGTTAGTGGATGTAGTACATGCCAAATAACGTCGGCATCTTTTAGCTCATCCATAAAAGGTTGTTCAGGCCCCTCAGGACAACAAACAATATCAAGGCCTTGAGAGCTGAGGGCTTCTAGCTGTTTTTTTAATACAGGGCCTGCGTCGTAATGAAATAGTACTTTCATAAATTTATCCTAACTCACATATATACTTAAAACACACTATTTGGTGGGTCTATAGATATTGCTTATAGCACCAAATTGGAGATCCGCTGAATAGTCACATTCGAATCACTACAACTCTAACGTTGCTTTTGTAAATGTACTGATATAATCCATATGTTCTTTTGCGGATTTTTCAGCCAATATTTCATTACCTTCTGCTATGGCGTTGGCGACTTGTGCATGTAGTCGAGCGGTTTCTGGTAAATCATTCATCAATTTATGGTGCCGATGCCAAAACCGACGTGACAAACCGTGTAATTGATTTAACATTGCTCCCGCAAACGCATTGTCACAAGCATCTGACATCAAACCGTTGTATTCATTGTCCAGTCGTACAAAATTAAGATAATCCTGATTTTCCGCAGCCGACTCCATTTCAATAGCGATGTTAACAAATCGAGCTCTCTGTTGAGCTGTCGCTCTTTTAGCTGCCAGTTTTGCCTGTAACTGCTCTAACACCGAGCGCACTTCAATTAGCCGCATCTGCACTTTGATATCAATTTCAGTAACACGGATACCACGCCTTGGCATCACTTCCACCAAATAGTCACGCGCCAATTGTTGCAAGGCTTCGCGAACCGGTGTTCTTCCCAAACCCAACTCTTTGGCCAGTTCATTTTCAGACAACAACTCACCGGGAGCTAACGCCATAGTGATAATCTTTTCTTCAATTAAAGAATAAGCTTCTTCAACTTTACTCATGACGTCTCATTCCTGCCTAATGGTTTTCCACCCGCATATACCGCATCTGAACCCAACCGATCTTCCAGCCGAATCATTTCATTCCATTTTGCCATTCTTTCGGAACGAGAAAAAGAACCCACTTTTAACTGCTCGATACCCCACCCCAATGACAAATGGACAATAGTCACATCTTCAGTTTCACCAGATCTGGCGGAAACGATCGTATTCCATCCATTTTCTTTCGCCCCTTCAAATGCCAACCGGGCTTCTGTTAACGTGCCTGCTTGATTGGGTTTACACAACAACGTATTACAAGCATTTACTTCTTTTGCTACGGCAATATTTTTTATATTGGTGACTAATAAATCATCACCCACCAACTCAATGCTATTATTTTTACCGCTTTCCACTCCGGTATTAATAACAGCCAATAGTTTTGCATGACGCGTAAAATCATCTTCAACAAAAGGGTCTTCTATAGCAACTATTGGATAGGCTTTTAACCAATTCAGCATTAGATCAAACCACTGATCATTATTCAGCAGTCGTTTTTCTGATTTTAAGAAATAACCCTCATTAGAAAATAACTGGGTTGCTGCAATATCCAGCGAGATACCGACTTGTTTCTCGGTAGAAAACCCTGCTAACTCAATACTTTTTACCAGGGTTTCAATGGCCTCTTCGTTACTTTTAAATACCGGCCAGTAACCACCTTCATCCGCCACCCCAAAACGCTTTCCTTGCGCGTCCATAATAGAACCCGCCGCCAAATAGATTTCAGCCGTCCATTCCATTGCCTCACTAAACGTTGAGGCCCCATAAGGCATCACCATAAAGTCTTGTAAATCTAAATGGCCTTCGGCATGAGCACCGCCACCAAATATTTGTATTTCTGGTAATGGTAATACAATCTTTTTCGACAAGTGGGTTTCTTTGTCGCGTAAGTAATTCCATAACGGTTTTTTATCACCGTCCGCGGCGGCATGTGCAACGGCCATAGAGGTAGCAATCATTGCATTACCACCAATACGCCCGCGATTTTCTGTCCCATCAAGATTAATTAAACATTGATCAATATGTTTCTGATCAAAAGCATTTAGTCCCAATAAAGTTTCAGAAATTTCACCATTTACATTTGCCACCGCATTATTCACACCATATCCACCACAGGCTTGGTTATTATCCCGAAGATCAACCGCTTCCCCGGACCCCGTTGATGCCCCTGCGGGTGCAATAGATCGACCAAAACCACCATTATTTAATAAAACTTCCGTTTCAACAGTAGGGCGGCCTCGGCTATCCCATACACGTCTACCGCTAATTTTTTTTATCGAAAAACCATTTTTCATTTTAATTCACCTCTACAAAATTTCTAATAAGTAGTTGGTCTCTAATAAATAGCTAATCGCTATTAAATAGTTGGATAACCTTGTGGATAAGGAACAACTTTGTGGATAAGTGATCGGCGCTGTGGATAACTAATAGCAATATCCGAAACGCCAATATTTATTCTAAATATGATGCGTCTTGTTTCCATAAATCACAGATTTCTTGAAACGTTCCTATCTTTTTTTCTAAAATCGTTCGAGCAATATTGCGAACAAATTCTTTATATTTTTCTTTTGTTATATATTCCACTGGTGATTTCCCGTCAATTCTGGCTAATAAAAACACACCTAAAAATGCACAGGCTCTTTTTTCAAATTCTGAACTATCTTCCCAATTAACGTTAGATAAATAGGCCTCATAAGCAACAGTAAAACAGTGAAGTAGTTGATCTAATAACAACGGTCGCCAAACCGATTTTAATAACAGGTGATTTAGTAAAAAAGCGATATCAAATGCAGGGTCACCATATATAGCACACTCAGCATCCAAAAAAATCGGACCATTTTCTCCGACCAAAATATTCTTTGGGCTAATATCCCCATGAACCAACGCTGTTTGAGTTGTCGCCAATATGTTAGCGAGGTTTTCAATATTACATCTAACATCCGGATGTTTTTTTGCTGCTGCTAGGAAATACGGTTCAATACGTATTTGGTAGAATAAATGCGAGGTATCAAATTGTTGAATAAGTTCGGACCGAAGCGATGGTAGAGCACTACGTTGATGGATTTGCCCAAGAGTTGAAGCAACCTGTTGAGCCGTTACTGGATCAACAACACCATCACGTAATTGATTTTTCCAAACAGGGTAATTTTCGGGAGGTAAAAAATCCATCGCAAATACCCCATGCTTTTCATCATGAGCCAATATGCGAGGAACCACCTCATGTGAAAAAAACTCAGCTACCGTTTGAAACCAACGCACTTCATAGGCATTACGATCCGTGGAGACTTCCCACGTTTGTTCAACTCTTAACTGAGACAACGCTCTTTTTATACAAAAGGTCCGGTGTTGGTCATTTTCAACCACACCTTCAGCTACACAATCGCGACCGCCAGTAGGATAAATATCAATACGCCAGATATCCGATGCAACGCCCCCCGTTAATCCCTGATAATCGACGACTTCTCCACCTTTGATAAAACCCATTATTTTCAATGAATCCAAAATTTCACTGGGTAGTTTGTCATTCACGCCATAACCTCTCAGTTTGAACTCTACTTCTAACCTACCACTGATATATCAGTAGTATATCAACCAATGGTATGCTAACTTTACATCTTAAGCAATTGTTTTTACTGGGCGAGGGTTCTGATGATTACGGATAATACACAAGCACTGATAAACCGACTGAATACCTTAGAAGCTGCGGTTATTGCCGATGTAATGGTCGCCATGGGATTCGAATCTCACGTTTTGGCCCCAAGCTTTCTCTCCCTAGGTCTTAATGAACGGCTTATTGGCCCTGCGATATGTGCAAAAGGGCGTGTCGATGCAGGAATCGATGCCAAACCCACATTCGAGCTAGATGAAAGTGTTTATCCTGGGGGGATTGTTGTGATTGACGCCGATAATTGTCAAAAAGGGGCGTTGATTGGTGACAATATGGCCATTAGTATGAAGAACAATGGCGCAATTGGATTTATTGTAGATGGAGGTATTCGAGATGCGGTGGAATTTCTGACCCTTAAGCTTCCTATTTTCTACAAATATAAAACGCCCATCAATGCTCACAAATTTTTTAGCTTTACTGATTTTGAAGTTCCCATTTCAATTGACGGTATATGGGGTGCTGTCACTATAAATCCTGGTGACTTGATAATCGCCGATACTGATGGCTGCTCCATTATTCCATTACAACACGCAGAACAGATTATTACTGATAGTGAAATTCACCAGCAAACAGAAAATTCGATTAAGTCAGCCTTAGAGAAAGGGGAAACACGTAAAAATGCCTCTGCGAAGTTCCCCCGATTACAACATGTTAAACCATGTAGTTAATTTATCGCCCTAAAATATCTCTAGCGATAATTTCTTTCATTATTTCAGACGTACCACCGTATATTCGTTGTACCCGAGCATCAATAAACGCACGTGAAATTGGGTACTCCGTCATATAACCGTAACCGCCAAATAACTGCAAACACTCATCCGCAACGTTGCACTGCAACTCTGTTGTTGACAGTTTAACCATCGATGCTTCTGTCGCCGTTAATTCAGCACGCTGATATTTCTCATTACACTGTGACACATACGCTCGATTCACTTCAATTTGTGTCTTTAGTTCTGCCAATTTAAACCGTGTATTTTGAAAATTCGACAACGTTGCACCAAACGCCTTACGCTCAGTAACATACTCGACGGTCCAGTCCATCATTCCATCACAGGCAGCAATTGCACCAACCGCCAGAATTAGACGCTCTCGAGGTAACTCCTTCATCAAACACACAAAACCTTCACCCAAGCCGCCCAATACCTGATCACTGGTAACCTTCATATCTTCAAAAAATAGCTCAGATGTATCCCCTGAATGTAATCCCATTTTGTCAAGATTACGCCCTCGATTAAAACCAGGCGAAGCACAATCAACCGTAAAAAGCGAAATCCCTTTTGATCCTTTTGTCGGATCCGTCTTTGCAGCAACAATCACGAGGTCACAATGCTGGCCATTAGTAATAAACGTTTTACTACCATTCACCGTGTATTCATCACCACTTTTAACAGCAGATGTACGCATACCTTGAAGATCTGAACCCGCACCAGGCTCCGTCATCGCAATAGCACCAACAGCTTCGCCGGAAACTAACTTCGGTAACCAATACCGCTTCTGCTCATCCGTTCCTAAATGTGTAATATAAGGGGCCACTATATCTGAATGTACAGAAACACTCGTACATATTGCACCATAACCTCCGCGTGCGAGTTCCTCTACAACAATCGCTGACAATTGAAACCCAGCCCCATAACCGCCGTATTCCTCAGGAACATCAACACAAAGAAACCCGTTTTCTCCCATTTTACTCCATAACTCACGGGGAAAAATCCCATCTTTTTCCCATTGTTCATAATAAGGAGCTACTTCGTTTTGAAGGAATTTTTTTAGGGTATCGCGAAACAACTCACGTTCGCTTGCATCTAGTGTTACTACATCACTCATGATGATCTCCGAAAAGGGTTAATATAATAATGAAAAAATATGACTAAACTAACGATAACTGAAACAGGAAAACCACCGCCAAGCACCTTCTGACAACACACTAAATAGTTATAAACAAATAACCGATAACTTATCCGTAAAAGTCTATTTCATAAAACCTACATTACTCCATATTGACGTATAATGCGTCTTTACACGCCAGTAGAATGTAACAGAATACCCTCTAAATCATTCTCACACGTTCATAAAGGTAATAAAGATGTCAAACAAGGTTATTATCACAGAAGTTGGCCTACGAGACGGCTTACAAAATCAACCTAAGCTTATATCTACCGCCCATAAATTAGAAATGGCAAAAGCGTTAATTGACGCGGGTGTGAGCCACCTCGAAGCCACCAGTTTTGTACACCCAAAACTGGTTCCTCAAATGGCCGATGCCGTTGATGTTCTTGCGGGCCTAAAAGATCTTACCCAATCCTGTGATAACAGCAATGTAAACGTATCCGTACTAGTCCCTAATATGAAAGGTTATCAACGAGCCAAAGAAAACGGTGTAACCTCGATCGGTGTAGTGGTAGCGTCTACCGATACTTTTAACCTTAAAAACCTCAATATGACCACTGACAAAGCCGCCTCAGTCTGTCAAGAAATAGTCGCCCAAGCCAAACAAGATGGCATCAACACCCGGGTTTACATATCTGGAGCCTGTGTTTGTCCTTATGATGGCAAGACCCCCGTTGATATCACCTTAGGGCTAAGCGAAAAGATGGTAGCTACTGGCGCCGACGAAATATCCATTTCAGATACCGTTGGAGGTGGAAACCCTCAGCAAATTATTGATATTCTTACACCGTTAGTACAACAATACGGAGCAGACCGCTTTAACCTTCACCTTCACGATACTCGAGGTCAAGCACTAGCAATGGCTTGGGCAGGTATCACACTCGGAGTGCGCCGTTTTGATAGCTCCATCGGCGGATTAGGCGGATGTCCATTTGCACCGGGCGCATCAGGCAATGTCGCAACGGAAGATTTAGTGTATATGTTAGAAGAAGCTGGGTTCGACACAGGTATTCAATTGAGTGCATTAAAAGCAGCCGTTACTGTCTCAGCTCAAGTAACGGGGCAAAAGCTTGGTGGTAACATCTACCAATGGATGTTATCTCAAGAAGCACTACTAAAAAATAAAGCAGCACAGGAAAGCCCCTGTATTTAAAATAAATTGTAAATTGGTAGCTAATTAGTACCTAGGCTGCACCCAATATGGTGCAACCTAGCTGATCGGCTGAATAGTTACAGCGAAAAACAACATAATTATGGCTGGAAATTCATGACGTCAACCCCGATATATTTAGGAAGCACATACCCAATTAGTCGAGGACTCAAACAAGTACAACCGTTTGCACTCACAATAATTCTTGGGGTTTCACTCTTATTAATATCGAAAACAAGTCTCGCTGACGCTGTTGATTCACTTGTCAAAAAAGCCGCACAGAACAACAGTATTGCCAAATCGTCACAAAACAAAATTGATAAGCTCAGTGATAAGTCCCGACAGCTATTTTCAAATTTCCAGCTAGAATCAAAACGGATTGAAGATCTTAATATATATAACCTTCAGCTAAAAAAGCAAATCTACGCACAAAATGTAAAAATCATCGAACTTAGCCAATCACTAAAAGACATTACCTTAATTGAACGGCAAATATCACCACTGCTACTTCGTATGATTCAAGGTTTAGAACAGTTTATTGATTTGGACTTGCCCTTTCTCCTTGAAGAGCGCCAAGAACGCATTCAATTCCTGCGTAGCGCCATGGAAAGAGCTGATGTATCAAGTGCAGAAAAATTCCGCCAAGTACTTGAAGCCTTCAATATTGAAAACGAATACGGTAGTACCATTGAGTCCTATAAAGGATCCGTCATCTTAGGGGAAAAATCTCAAGAAGTAGATTTTTTGAGAGTAGGGCGCGTAGCATTGTTATTTCAAACCTTGGATGGCAATCGTCAAGGGGTATGGAATCAAAAACAACATCAGTGGGAAGAGTTAGACGACCGATACCGACGGGATATTCGTATTGGCCTAAAAATGGCAAAAAAACAAACCGCACCTAACCTTATTAAAATACCTATTTCAACTCCGCCTACATTGGAGGCGAAATCTTAATGAAAAAACTTACAATCGATAAAATATTTTTTACACTATTGAGCAGTATTATTTTATCAGGATTGTTCAGCCAAACTAGCTGGGCAATTGCAGGAAGTGTCGATGATTTACTTCAAATGGTAAAGGAAGGTCGAGTCGTCGAAGCCAAAGAACATCGCAAGCGTGAAGCACGATTTTTAAATAATAAAAATCAACAAAAACGCCTTTATAAAAACGCAATTACTGAAAGAAAAAGTCTTGAAAAAAACAGTATAAAATTAGAAAAATCTTATGATAAAAATGCCGAGTCGGTCACCGTATTACAATCCCGACTAGATGATCGACTCGGAACATCAAAAGAACTATTCAGCCATTTACAAACCAGCGCGGGTTCTGCAGCAGCTCAAATCGATAACTCTATCATCTCCGCAGAGTTTCCCGGCCGCTCTTTATTTCTAACGGACTTGTCCAAAAAAGTCGCAAACAGTTCAACCTTACCTTCCATTAAAGAAATGGAACAACTATGGTACGAACTACAACGAGAAATCATAGAGACTGGAAAGGTTAGCCGCTTCACAACCAATGTTATTGACACGAACGGCATTGAGTCTGAACAAGAAGTCATTCGTGTTGGTGCCTTTAACCTCGTGAGTTACGGAAACTATTTCCAATATATTCCAGAAACAAAAAAGATTGTTGAATACAATAAACAGCCTTCAAGTCACTTTGGACTATCAGCACTTTCTTTACGCTCATCAGAAGATGACTTATCCAGTTTTGGCGTTGACCCCACACGAGGATCAATTCTCGAAGCTATGGTTCAAACTCCAGAACTATCTGACCGGATCGAACAAGGTGGAATTGTTGGATATTTTATACTCAGCTTGGGTGCCTTAGGTTTTTTGATTATTATTGAACGTTTTGGTTACCTCACCATTATAAGCCGTCGCATTACATTACAAATTGATAACTTAACCCCAGACATAAAAAACCCTTTGGGAAGAATATTTAAAGTCTATCAAGATAATCCATCAGTAGACACGGATACATTAGAGTTAAAACTCGGTGAAGCAATCTTAAAAGAACGCGCACCACTTGAGCGTTTTTTAACGTTTCTAAAAATAATATCTGTTGTCTCACCGCTATTGGGCCTTCTCGGCACAGTAACCGGAATGATTAATACTTTCCAAGCAATTACCCTATTCGGAACCGGAGATCCCAAATTAATGGCTGGGGGTATCTCTCAAGCATTGGTTACAACAGTAATGGGATTAAGCATCGCTATCCCAATAGTATTGTTTCACACCATTGTTAGTAGCCGAAGCAGACGTTTATTAATGATTTTGGAAGAGCAAAGTGCAGGTATGATTGCAGAACAAGCGGAAAAGGGGCACCAGTAACATGGGCTGGCTCATTGAAGCATTACAATCCGTTCGAGAGTTTCTTGAAGCGGGTGGTTATGTATTATTGAGTATCGGTTTTCTCACCTGGTTAATGTGGTTTTTAATCATCGAGCGAGTGCTGTATTTTAATATTGGAATTAAACATGAAGTACAGCTAGTTTCCGACAATTGGAACGCCCGAAAAGATCATCATTCATGGTACGCACAACAAATCCGACAACGCCTCGTTTCCCATATTTGTCTAAAAACCAATTTCGCATTACCTACTATAGGCACCTTAGTAATGTTATGTCCCTTATTAGGATTACTTGGAACCGTCTCAGGTATGATCGAAGTATTTGAAGCTCTGACCCAAGGAGAATCTGAAAATATCCGTTCCATTGCTTCCGGTTTTTCCAAAGCAATCATTTCTACCTTAGCAGGGTTGGTTAGCGCACTGTCTGGGCTAATAGCCATTAATTTATTAAATAAGAAAGCGATAAAAATCAATCAACACCTAACTAATACTCTTGCGGATAAATAACGAACGCATAGTGGGTAACTAAAAACGATGAGAAAACTATTTCCGCGTATTCATCAAGAAGAAGAATCCAATATCGACATCACACCAATGATTGATGTGGTATTTATTATGTTGATATTTTTTATTGTTACAGCCTCTTTTGTAAAAGAGTCCGGTATCGACGTCAATCGACCAGAAGCATCCACTGCTGTTACTAAAGAACGCGCCAATATTCTGATAGCCATTAGCGCTACCGATGAAATTTGGATTGATAAACGACGCATTGATGCACGATCTATCCGTGCAGTTATTGAACGAATGCACGCTCAAAACCCTCAAGGTTCTGTTGTTATTCAAGCAGATAAAAAATCCACCAATGACAAGTTGGTAAAAGTGATGGACGCTGCTCGAGAAGCCGGCGTTTATAACATCGCTATAGCCACCCGAAAACAGTAGGGCAGAGCTGATGTTTTCTCGTTTGACTTACGCCGCACCCATTGCGTTAATGATCACCTTCGGGTTATTTATTTTGATGCAGTCGCTCATATCCTCTGGTCGATACATCTTGGTGGATGATCAAAACTATACAGCGGTCAGTTTTATTCGAGAGAAGCGGGAAAACATCTTAGCTATTCAACAAACCAAACCCATCAAACCGCCTAAACCACAAGAAGCTCCCCCACAACCCAGTATTTCCTCCGGAGAATCACCACAAGTTAGCTTACAAGCATTTGATTTACCCTCTGTACCCATCCAACCTACAATGAACATTGAATCCGGTTTTGGTGTTGGTACTGGAGAAGGGGATTACCTACCCATCGTTCGCGTTGCACCACAATACCCTCGAAGAGCATTGATTAACAATGTTGAAGGGTGGGTAATCGTTGAATTTACCGTTACACCATTAGGCACCGTAACCAACCCGCATATCATTTCGGAGGAACCCAAAGGAGTTTTTAGCGACGTTGCAAAAAATGCAGTATTAAAATTTCGCTATAAACCCCGCATCGTAAATGGAGAACCCATTTCAGTATCAGGTGTTAGAAATAAAATCACATTCAGGTTAGCCAAATAATGCGTGCTTTTCCTAAGTCCAGGACCACGCCGTACCCTATCTATCTATTGCTCGGGTTATTCTTTGTTTCCTCAATGATACCAGCACCCATTTTTGCTGAAAACTACAAAAAAGTCCCAACTATTAGAGAAAATACCTATAAGTTATTATCCATTTCACAACGAGAGTTTAAAAATAGGGACACTAATAAAGCACTATCTATTCTGGATAAACTTAATAAAACGGTCACGCTAAACAGTTACGAAAAAGCTATGATGTGGAATCAATACGCCTCTATTTATTATAGTTTGGATAATATCGAAAAAACTATTTCATCCTACGAAAATTTATTAGCCCAAGACAATTACCCCAAAGCTCTCAAAGCAAAAACCTACTACAACATCGCACAACTCTATTTCATTAATAAACAATACCCACAAGTTATTAACAAATTACAACACTGGTTCACACTTACCAACAGCCCTAGCGCAGAAGCGTATGCCCTACAAGCACAGGCCTACTACTATTTAGAAAATCACCAACAAGTCGTCGACAGCATTAACAAAGCAATCGATATTGTGGATAAAAAGAGTATTGATCCCAAAGAGCAATGGATGGTATTACTACAATCTAGCTTAGACAAACTCGGATTAGAAAAACATCGCCTCTCTATCCTAAAATGGATGGTACGTATTTTTCCCACAAAAGATTACATGCTCAGCCTAGCCAGTGCCTACGCCACGCTGAATAAACAAAAAGAACAACTCGCCGTTATGGAACTCGCCTACAAAAAAGGCCACCTCAATGACGAACGTTTATTACTAGCCTTAACCACATTATTTTATGCACAGGGAGTTCCCTACAAAGCAGCCAAAGTAATGCAAAAAGGCCTAAAAGATAAAACCATCACAACAAACAGTCGTAATTTAAAATTATTATCCAACTGTCTACGTGCCGCACAAGAGTATGAGAAAGCACTATCTCCATTACAACAATCCGCCCAACTATCCGACGACGCAGAAACCTACTACCAACTCGCCACCACTTACTACCAACTCGCCCGTTGGGATGAAGCCGCCAAAGCATTCACCCAAGCACTGGATAAACACCTCCCAAGTAGAGAGCAACGCGCATGGGTTTTACTCGGTCAAACCTATTTACAAAAACACCAATTTGAAGACGCCATCAACAGCTTCACCCGCGCCAGCACCTTTAGTGACACCCAAGAAATGGCCAACCGCTGGGTTCGCTACACCGAACTAGAAAGAGATCGGTATGAGATACTAAAAGACAGCGCGGAATTAGAACAAAGTATTCAGATTAAGTAACGATCTCTAGCTATTCAAGAAATCTATAAATATTGCAAGTAGCGTTGTATGTGGCCCATTAATTCAGAAATCTCTGAGGCAAGGACGCCGAAGAAAGCATAGAGCCTGCCCCGCGAGCAAAGCGAGTGCATTGGGTGCATGGATATACTAGCTGCGGTTTCTGAATTAATGGGCCACATACAATGCGATCCCATAGATCCGTACACATACACAAAATACTAAACATTAAATTATAGGCCCCCAATGAAAGCCATCTCCATCACCGACGACAACAAGCTAATCTGGCAAAATACCCCAAACCCACTCGACACAACGCCACTACAACCAAACCAAGTTGCCATCAACGTCAAAGCTACCGCCGTCAATCGCGCTGACATCATGCAACGTAAAGGCGTCTACCCTGCACCACCAGGGGCCAGCAACATCCTCGGCTTAGAATGTGCCGGTGAAATATCCGCCATTGGCTCAGACGTCATCCAGTGGAAAGTTGGCGACAAAGTCTGTGCATTACTTGCTGGAGGTGGTTACGCAGAAACGGTTGTCTGTGCCGCAAGCCACGTTTTACCTATTCCCAACGGGTTCAGTTTCGAACAAGCCGCCGCGCTGCCCGAGGTATTTGCTACCGCTTGGTTAAACATCTTTATGGAAGCCAACTTACAGCCTAATGAAAATGTTCTATGTCACGCAGGGGCTAGCGGCGTCGGCACGGCTGCCATACAACTCTGTCACCAATTCGGCCACAACTGTTATGTTACTGTCGGCTCCAATGAAAAACTGGATTTCTGTCGCGCTTTAGGCGCAACAGATGGAATTAACCGGCACGACGAAAATATTCAAGAACACATCAAAATGTGGACCCAAGGTAAAGGTGTGGACGTCATCTTAGATCCCGTTGGTGGTGACTCATTCGAAAATAATGTTCGATGCTTAAACACAGACGGCAGGATGATCATGATTGGTATTATGGCCGGACGTAAATCAACCATTGACCTAGGCCGCCTGCTGGTCAAGCGCCTTAGCGTAGTAGGTTCCACACTAAGAAGTAGAAACGATGATTATAAATCTCGCCTTATTTCTCAGCTTACTCAAAAAGTCTGGCCACTCTTTGAAACAGGGCAACTCAAGCCTATCATAGACACACAACTTCCTATCACAGAAGCAGAGCAAGCATTTACCCTAATCGAATCCAATAACACCACAGGTAAGGTGATTCTGACTATTAATTAAACTATATTTGATTTCAATATCAAATAAAATGCTTTCTTTGACGGAGCTTGCCCCGCTAGCAAAGCAAGTGTATAGGGTATTCCTAACACTTAGCGACAGGGCATAGCTTTTTTGCTGCTAATCAATACAATAGACATCACATTTTCACTTCACTTTTGACGTTTACTATGAATCTAGCATCCTACAAAGACTTAGCACTGTTTAGTACAACGGAAGACTTGCATCCGTTACATTCAACAATAAAGTCCTCCAGTGACCTCGTTGAAATGCAAATTGAACACAACAGCCAACGTGCAATTAAGGTGTCCGATGCAACCTCTCAAATAATGCTCGCTAACTTCGAAGATGAAAACAGCGAACGACAACTACAGCGCCATGAACAAGCAGAACAAATCGCCTATAACTTAGGTTGCCAAGAGTTCCTATCCACCAACCTCTTTAGCAAAACAACTACAAGAATAGAAAACCCATTTTCTGATCTCAATCTACAACAAGCATGGGACAATGGGTTTACTCGCAGTGTGATTGATAATAAAAAGAATCATCAAAAAATACTCGATACCCAGTTATGGGGTAGCGCTTACCTCTCTGAACAACAACAAGCACAATACGCTATGGCTGCATTGGCCCTCTTTACTATTGCAGAACAAGCGTCAGATACGATTGATAAGTTCCGAGCCACACAGTTAGCCAATGAAATGGTCTATTATACGCAACAACACAAGCCTACGCACAAGCGACAGCAAGAAATCAACACGTTCTTATCTCAACAGGCATCACGCCTCGCAGAAGAACTCGATTTCTAGTGTAAATATTATGACCAAACTATCTCAACAAGAAAAATGGAACAAAATATATAAAAATAGGGAAATCGAAGACAGCACCCTTCAAAACCTTCCCCAACCTTGCTCATTGTTATCACAATACCACTACCTTTTACCTAACGATGGTTCCGCTTTGGATATAGCATGTGGGGCCGGTGGTAACGCCATTTTTCTCGCAAACCATGGACTAACGACACAAGCTATTGATATTTCTGATATTGCCATCGAACAGCTTAACGCTAAAAATGTTCCTAGACTTACCGCTAATTGCCAAGATGTAGAAAAAAATCACCAACTTACCCCTCACATTAAACCAGGTTCCCAGGGTTACTTCGATGTTATTATTGTTTCTTGTTATCTCTATCGCGAGCTTTGCCCCGTAATCATAGAAGCTTTAGCACCAGGCGGACTTTTGTTTTATCAAACCTTTCACCACCAAAAACAATCAACAAGTGGTCCATCAAACTGTAAATTCTTATTGAAAAACAATGAGTTGCTGGAATTATTCAAGCCCTTAGACACTCTAATCTTTCATCAATTGTCTAATCAAGGTGACCTTTCTCAAGGTAATCGAAACCTCTCCAGCTTAATCGCCCAAAAGCCCGACGAAGCCAAATCACTACTCACATAGACAACAACTGGCAACATCGCCAGAAACTCCTAAACTTACAGATATAGAAGATTTTTCTGCAATTTAGATTTTGTTGTGAGACACGCATGGCGTTAAAGTTAATACCCTACCACAAGATGAATGTGCTGATCATTGAAGATCTAGCCGAAATGCGCTCATCTATGAAGTCCATGTTAAGTGCGATTGGTGTACAACACACTGAGAGTGTTAATAATGGTGAAGATGCATTAAAGAAGCTTCGCGACAATAGTTATGACCTTGTTTTTTCTGACTACGAGCTTGGAAGAGGAAAAGACGGTCAACAGATACTAGAAGAAGTACGTTTTAATAATTTGGTAAAACCATCTTCTGTTTTTATTATGGTCACCGCTGCACAAACCCAAGATATGGTAATGGGCGCATTGGAATTCGAACCAGACGGCTATATTGCAAAACCTGTTACGCTGGAATTACTTAAAACGCGTCTTGTTCGTATTATTCGTACCAAAGATATCTATAAGGATATCAATGTTGCACTTGATGAAGAGAATATCGAAAATGCCCTCAACTCCTGTAATCGACTTGCAATGGAACGTCCAAAATTTGCATTACCCGCTTATCGAATCAAAGGTAAAATATTAATCAAAGAAGGTCGGTTTGAAGAAGCCAAAGATATTTATGACACCGTCTTAGGGATTAAGCGTGTCGCTTGGGCCATTCTGGGTATGGCAAAAGTACACTTTTATTGCAAAGAATTCGAACAAGCTCAAAACTTGTTAGAAAGTTTGGCAAAAACTAAAGCTAAATATGTAGAAGCCCAAGATTGGTTGGCTAAATCTTTAGAAGAGCAGGGTAAATATAAGGCCGCACAAAAAGTATTAATGGAGGCAATCGCACAGTCACCAAAATCTGTTCGTAGGCAGCAAGCACTTGCACGCGTGGCTGAAAAAAATGGCGACATTGAAATAATGTGGAAGTCCTGTAGAAAAGCCGTCGCTCTAGGACAGAATTCTTGTTTTAAAACACCTGATGTTTTTATTGGATTAGCTAAATCATTACAACCAAAAATCAAAAACGGCAGCATGCGTGATAAAAAATTATGTACCGTTGAGGCATTAAACCTTATTGAATCTGCTCGTACTGACTTTGACCTCAATGCAGTTTTATCCTTAAAGTGTTCGTTAGTAGAAGCAGAAACACTCATTAACTCCGGAAAAGAAGAAGAAGGAAAGCTAGCGTTTCGTGCCGCAGATACCATTATACAAATGTCTACCAATTTTTCTTTAGACGATCAATTAGATATATTTAATACCAAACTTCAGTTTGAAGCCGAAGAAGATGCCCTGGCTTATGGAAAACGGGTATTAAATGATATCGCTGGAAATAAACGTTTGCAGGTAAAGTATCATCAGACCATTGAAGTATTCCTCATTCGCCGCCCTGATGATCGCCTAGCGTTAATCAAAGAACGCGGAGAAGAGCTATTACTACGGGAAGATGTTGAAGATGCATTGGATTTATATTTAAGAGCAAGTACTTTCAAAGAAGCCGATGAAGATATTTATTTTGGTGTTCTAAAATCTATCATTGGTCGTTTTAAGAAGGGTCGACCAGACCGTCATTTAACACAAAAGTGTGATGAACTATTTAAGAAGTTGGAATCTCTTCCGGAATCAGATCCTCGTCATCCAACACTTGAACAACTTAAATTTCAATGGGAAGAGATTACTGGCGATGAGTAATAATGATATTAGAGGGGAATTGCTTGCAGCTTCTATTCACGAAATAAAAAATCGATTCGGCTTAATGTTTAGTGAGCTTGATGGTGTTCTTTCTTCATTAACATTACCCAAAGAGCAACAGAAAAACATACAGCTTATTAAAAGTGAATCTCAATTTATTGGGAATGAATTAGTTCGTATTCTTGCCAGTTATAAATCTTTAGATCATGACTTTACTGTCAATATAAATCAACATTTTGCCATCGAGTTTTTGGAAGAAATTATAGCTCGTCACAGTTACACTGTTGCAGCACACAATTTACACTTCACTCTTGATTGTGAAGAGGATGTCAGTGGTTTTTTTGATAACAGTATCTTATTTATCATTCTTGATACCTGCATCTATAACAGTATTAAAGCTGGCGCCAAAACAATAAAATTGTCAGCAACAGAAGATGAAAAATACCTCTATTTTGTCATAGAGGATAATGGCCCTGGTTTTCCTGAAGAATTGTTAGAAGGGGACTTTTCTCAAGGAACAATTTCTGTTGAGTCTCAGTCCACAGGCCTTGGTCTCTTCTTTGCTAATAAATTAATTCGATCACACCATGAGGGTGATCTTACGGGTTCGATTCAACTGAGTAATAATGTAGGGGAGGGTAACAAACCACCTGGGGCTAAAGTTACATTAGCAATACCACTCTAACTGATAACCGTTCGCTGATATTTAAGACACCAGCCAAAGTAAGTACCAACTAACACGACGAATTGTTTGCCAACATTTGTACATGCTCTGTAATTACTCCAGCACTGATTTGTAATACCATTTCTTATTTGTAGCCTCTATATAAGCCGACTTGCAGCAGGTATAATACCGCATTTTGCTATCGGCTTTGATCGCACTTAACAATCAAACCTTTGGTATCTCATACATGATTTGAACACCCCGTCGGATAACGAAAAACTATGAGCGATAACTCTCAAGAATTTGATGTTTCTACTTTCCAAGGTTTAATTTTTGCCCTTCAAACCTATTGGGCAAAACAAGGCTGTGTCATTACTCAACCACTTGACCTAGAAGTTGGCGCAGGTACGTTTCACCCCGCAACTTTTTTGCGATCGATTGGCCCTGAAACCTGGAGTGCTGCTTACGTTCAACCATGCCGTCGACCTACTGATGGTCGTTATGGTGAAAACCCTAATCGCCTACAACATTACTATCAATTTCAGGTAGTACTCAAACCATCACCCGACAATATCCAAGAATTATATTTAGATTCTTTACGTCAGCTAGGTATTAACCCACTAACACATGACATTCGTTTTGTTGAAGATAACTGGGAATCTCCAACACTGGGTGCCTGGGGCTTAGGCTGGGAGGTGTGGTTAAACGGAATGGAAGTCACTCAGTTTACCTACTTCCAACAAGTTGGTGGACTTGATTGTTACCCTGTTACCGGAGAGATTACTTACGGTCTAGAACGCATCGCTATGTACCTGCAAGGTGTCGACAGTATCTATGACTTAGTGTGGGCAAAAGGCCCCTTTGGTACCGTCACCTATGGTGATATTTTTCATCAAAATGAAGTTGAAATGTCGACCTTTAACTTCGAGCATGCCAACACTGAAATGCTGTTTACTACATTTGATGACTATGAAAAGGAAAGCCAAAAGTTAATTGAGCAAAAGCTCCCGCTCCCCGCTTACGAATATGTTTTAAAGGCATCTCATGTCTTTAATTTATTGGATGCTCGCCATGCAATTTCGGTTACTGAACGACAGCGATATATTTTACGTGTTCGTAGTCTATCCCGTGCCGTTGCAGAAACCTACTTTGAAGCACGCCATAAATTAGGTTTCCCTCTCGCACCCGAACCATTGCGAACTAATGTTCTGAAAAAGCTAGCGGCAGATGCGGAAAAAGACACTGCAAAATAATTGATCGACTCAAAATTACATGACACAAAGCATAAATCGCTTAGCGTCAAAGTAACCTAAGGTCCACACAACGAATAGAGATCACCATGTCAGCCAGTAACGAAAACATACGATGTAAGGATTTACTCATCGAGCTGGGAACCGAAGAACTTCCCCCAAAAGCATTAAAAAAACTCATGCTAGCATTTACCGACGGTATTAAAGCAGGTATTGATCATCACAACTTAACATTTGAGACGATCACACCCTATGCTACACCTCGTCGTCTCGCCGTAAAAGTAACTGGCCTTGTTCTACAACAACAAGACAAATCTGTAGAACGTAAAGGACCAGCGGTAAAAGCTGCTCGGGATGCTGAAGGTAATCCTAGCAAAGCAGCAGAAGGTTTTGCTCGCTCTTGTGGTGTTTCGTTTGAAGAGCTAGAAACCTTAGAGACAAAGAAAGGTGCTTGGTTAATCTACCGTTCAATACAAGCAGGTAAACAAACAGCTGAATTAATTCCAGGTATTATCGAACAATCACTTAACAAACTTCCCATCCCCAAAAGAATGACGTGGGGTGCACACAAAGATGCATTTGTTCGACCCGTTCACTGGTTAGTTGTGCTTTTTGGAAATGATATTGTAGATTGTACTATTCTCGGGAAAACAGCGAGCAACCAGAGTAGGGGACACCGATTTCACAGCCCTAATGGTTTTGTTATTGAATCTGCTGAAAGCTACGAGCAACAGCTCAGTGAACGTTATGTTATTGCCGACTACGATCTTCGCAAAAAGCAAATCCAAGACGGCGTTGAAGCTATCGCAAAAACTTCCTCCGGACAAGCATCCATTGATAGCGACTTACTCGATGAAGTCACCGGCCTAGTAGAATGGCCAATTCCTCTAATGGGTAATTTTGAAGACGCGTTCTTGCAGGTTCCTCAACAAGCACTCATTAGTGCCATGCAAGAACACCAAAAATATTTTCCCGTACTTAATGACAACGGAAAAATATTACCGCATTTTATAACAGTCGCAAACATCGAAAGTAACGATCCTGCTCAGGTTATTGAAGGAAATGAGCGAGTCATACGCCCAAGGTTAGCAGATGCACGTTTCTTTTTCGAAACTGATAAAAAGAAAAGCTTGGAACAACATAACGAGCCATTAGCCAAAGTCGTTTTCGAAGCTCAGCTTGGTACCTTGCTAGAGAAATCTGAACGCGTAAGTCAACTCGCCAAAACTATCGCTGAGAAAATCGGTGGTAACCCTATCTGGGCAGAAAGGGCCGGGCTACTATGTAAAGCTGATCTATCCACAGAAATGGTTGGAGAATTCCCTGACCTACAAGGCATTATGGGGACCTACTACGCTAACAATGATGGAGAACCTGAAGAAGTTGGCCTAGCACTTAACGAACAATATCAACCAAGATTTTCGGGTGATGAATTACCAAGCACATTAACGGGAGCATCCGTTGCTATTGCGGATAAAATCGACAGTCTAGTGGGCATATTAGGCATAGGTAAAAAACCTACCGGTGATAAAGATCCCTATGCTCTTCGTCGTGCAGCCTTAGGTGTTCTTCGTATTATTATAGGCAAAAAATTACCTCTCGACCTTGTTGATTTATTTGAACAGTCCGCTTCACTCTATGGCGACAAACTCAGTAATGCGGATGTTAAAAAAGACTACCTCGACTTTCTACAAGGTCGATATATGGCATGGTTCCAAGAAGAGGGGGTTAGTACCGATATTATCAAAGCCGTATTAGGAATTAACACTACTGCACCGCTGGATTTTTACCAACGCATCCAAGCAGTAAAATCCTTCAAAAAACTGCCCGCATCAGAAGCACTTGCTGCAGCTAATAAACGTGTGGGCAATATCCTAAATAAACGCGAAGACAAAACACCACTTCCTGCAATATCTGAGGAACTGTTCGACGCCGATGAAGAAAAGTTACTTTCATCAATCATTACTGAAAAAGCAGCAGCCTTTGACAATAGCGGCGACGCAGATAACACTCAGCCCAACTACAAAAACAAACTTGCATCACTTGCAGAGCTTAAAGAACCTGTTGATGCCTTCTTTGATAATGTAATGGTTAATGTTGAAGACGAAGCAGTTAAAAATAACCGACTAGCTTTACTCCAACAACTACATCATCTATTTTTGGAAATCGCAGATATATCTGTATTGCAGTAACACTTGCTAATAAATTAGGACAACCTTAGAACACGTTTACTCACTATTCCAAAAAATTCCAACGCTCGCAATGAGTAAAGTATGTCATATGGCATACTTTACGGGCTCATAGATCCGCTGCAATCTCCTAGATCAATCACAAACCTTAAACTCCCTCACTAGGCACCAACACCCATGAATCAAAAGCTCATCATCCTAGACCGGGACGGTGTCATCAACTACGACTCCGACGACTACATAAAATCCCCAGAAGAGTGGAAGCCTCTCCCTGGTAGTATTAGCGCCATCGCCAACCTCACCAAAGCCGGGTACACTATTGCTATCGCCACAAATCAATCCGGCCTCGCTAGAGAGTATTTCACCCCAGAAACACTCACCGCTATGCATCAAAAAATGCTTAACCTCATCACTACTGCAGGCGGCAAAATTGACCACATAGCTTACTGTCCTCACGGCCCAAACGACCAATGTAACTGCCGTAAACCCAAACCTGGACTTGTTCAACAAATTTCACAAAACCTAAACATCCCCATAACAACTGATACTCGCTTTGTAGGTGACAGTATCAGCGACCTAAATGCCGCCCTAAAGTCAGGTTGTACTCCTGTGCTAGTAAAAACAGGGAAAGGTATGAAATCTTTTGTAAAACTAAAGCAACCCGAGAATTCACACTTAAAAGGCATAGCTGTCTATAATAGCCTCTCGGATTTTGTAAACACGCTAGTTACCCCAAAATAGACCTAAAGCCACCGTTAGAAAATCCGCTAAATAGGTAACCCTACAATTCCTAACCTAGCAGGACAAAACATTGATAAGTTTCACCCGAGGATTAATTTTTTATATCGGTTACGTCATCAGCATCATTTTCTATAGTGTCTTCGTAACCCCATTTGCCTGGCTATTACTGCCATTTAAACAACGCTACTATATCGTTACAAGCTGGATACGCTTTCTTGGTTGGTGGCTAAAAGTAACCTGTGGTATTAGCTACGAACTAGAAAATCCCCAAGACTTACCAAAAGAGCTTTGTGTAGTAGTCGCCAATCACCAAAGTATCTGGGAGACTTTTTTCCTTCAACAATATTTTGCCCCTCAATGTGTAGCAGCAAAAAAGGAACTTATGTACATCCCTTTTGTAGGTTTTACTCTGCGAGCACTTAACCCTGTAGTAATCGACCGATCAAAAAAACAGAATGCATTAAAGCAGCTAATTCAACAAGGAAAGGAAAGGCTAAACGATGGAGTTAGTGTATTAATATTTCCTGAAGGCACACGTGTTCCTATGGGGGAGCTAAAACCCCATTTTGCAGGAGGGGCAATGCTTGCAATAAAAGCCGAAATTGGTATCTTACCTATCGCTCACAATGCAGGTTTATATTGGCCTCCAGGGAAGATTAGTAAATTTCCAGGAACCATTAAAATAAGGGTAGGCCAGCTAACCCAAACAATAGATAGAAAACCTAAAGAGCTTAGCAAAGAGCTTGAAGACTGGATTAGAGAAAATTCAGATGAGTTATGCCACCAAAACAATATCCAACTAGTTAGTACCGACTAACTTACTTATCTAATAATTTATTTTTATTGAATACCACGTTCAATATGATAATTGGTATACATAAAAAAAGCCTCTATAGAATACCTATAGAGGCTTTTTTATTAAACCCTACTTATACATCTAGATTTGAGACATTAAGCGCATTGGTTTCAATAAAGTCTCTTCTTGGTTCTACATTATCACCCATCAAGGTTGTAAAGATCTGATCAGCTGCAATCGCATCTTCAACCGTCACCTTAAGCATCCGCCGTTGTTCAGGATCCATGGTAGTTTCCCACAATTGTTCAGGATTCATCTCACCTAGCCCTTTATAGCGCTGGATCATATGCCCCTTACGAGACTCAATCATTAACCACTCAACGGCTTCCTTAAAACTATTAACTTCTTTGCTTTTTTCTCCACGCTTAATGTAACTGCCACCTTCTATTAGATCATTAAGCAGAACACCAATACGAGTCATCTCTTTATAATCATTTGTTGCGAGAAAGTCTTTGCTGAACGTATATTCATAGGGAATACCATGATTAACTAAGGTTATCCTTGGCAAATACACTCCCATTTCTCGATCTTCAAATACATCAACATTAAAACGTTCAGACGGATCAGCCCTCTTATTAAGCTGCTCTTCATAGGCTTCACACCATTCCATCAACGCTGATTTATCATTTATCATTTCATCTGATATAACAGGGCTATAGATAAGACGCTCTAATAGAGAAGTAGGGTATATCCTTGAGCGTCGCTGTACTATGGCATAAGCAGCGTTGTATTCCGTCATTAAACTTCCCAAACCATTACCACTAATCCCTGGTGCATCTTCATTCACATGAAATGAAGACCCATCAAGAGCGGATTGCGTAAGGTACTCATCCATGGCATCTTCATCTTTTAAATACTGCTCATTTTTTCCACGCTTTATTTTATAGAGCGGTGGTTGTGCAATAAAGATATGCCCACGTTCTACAAGTTCAGGCAGCTGGCGGAAGAAAAAAGTCAAAAGAAGAGTTCGAATATGTGCTCCATCGACGTCTGCATCAGTCATTATAATAATGCTATGATAACGCAGCTTTTCTAAATTATATTCTTCCCGACCAATACCACAGCCTAGAGCTGTAATAAGGGTTCCAACCTCTTGGGAAGATATCATTTTATCAAACCTAGCCTTCTCAACGTTTAATATTTTTCCCTTTAATGGCAAAATTGCTTGGTTCTTTCTATTTCGGCCTTGCTTAGCAGACCCGCCCGCCGAATCCCCTTCCACTAAGTATATTTCGGATAATGCAGGATCTTTTTCCTGACAATCAGCTAACTTCCCTGGCAACCCAGCAATATCTAATGCGCCCTTACGACGGGTCATTTCTCTAGCCCGCCTAGCTGCATCACGAGCCTTCGCTGCATCAATGATCTTTCCACAAATTGTTTTTGCAACAGCTGGGTTTTCTAAAAGGTATTCATTCAGCTTTTCGCCCATTACAGACTCAACAACGGACTTTACTTCGGAAGAGACCAATTTATCCTTAGTTTGGGAAGAAAATTTGGGGTCGGGAACCTTAACGGAGACAATAGCAGTCAACCCTTCTCGGGCATCATCACCTGTTGTTGCTACTTTTTCCTTCTTTAGCATACCTTCTTTGTCCATAAAGGTATTTAAACAACGAGTAAGTGCTGACCTAAAGCCCGCTAAATGTGCACCACCATCACGCTGAGGTATATTATTTGTATAACAAAAAATATTCTCTTGATAACTATCATTCCATTGTAATGCGACTTCAACACCGACATCATCACCGCCATCACACTTTTTATAGCCATTAAAATGAAATACAGGGTTCATTTGTGTTTTATTTTGATTCAAATAATCAACAAAGGCACTTAACCCACCTTCATATTCAAAAACATCTTCGACGCCAGATCGTTCATCCTTCAAGACAATACGTACACCAGAATTCAGAAAAGACAATTCCCGAAGTCTTTTTGCAAGTATGTCGTGTGAAAACTTTATACCTGTGAAGGTTTTTTCTGATGCTTTAAAGTGAACAGTGGTACCTGATACATCTGTTTCACCAATCTCACCCAAAGGAGCCTGGGGTACACCATGAATATAGATTTGTTCCCACACCTTTCCTGAACGCCTAATTGTTAACTTCAGTTCTTTACTTAGTGCATTTACAACTGAAATACCTACACCATGTAGTCCACCGGAAACTTTATAGCTATTATCATCAAACTTCCCACCAGCATGAAGTACTGTCATGATGACTTCTGCGGCTGATACACCTTCTTCCTCATGGATACCCGTTGGAATACCTCTACCGTTATCAGAAACGGTTATTGATTCATCTGGGTGTATGATGACATTAATTTCACTACAATGCCCTGCAAGAGCCTCATCTATTGAATTATCAACAATTTCAAACACCATATGGTGTAAACCTGTGCCATCATCTGTGTCGCCAATGTACATTCCTGGTCTTTTTCGCACTGCGTCCAGCCCTTTAAGGACCTTTATGCTCGAAGAGTCGTAGCTATTATTATCACTCATTAGTTTTTCTCCGCCATTGGGAATTTCATGCTGTCACTGTTCCATGTTTCACGTGGAACAACTTCGGCGACAACGTATCTATAATCAAACTATTTAGATTAGATGTATCAACAGACGTAATGAATACCTGACACTCTATTCGCTTTATTTCCTTACACACTTTTTCACAATTATCTTTATCTAATTCAGAAGGCAAATCATCTAACAACAGAGTGACATTTTTCCCACATACCTGTTGGTAATGTAGAACCTGGGCTAGTCGAATTGCATAAACGGCAAGCTTTTTTTGTCCTCTAGACAAGTAATCTTTTGCCAAATAACCATCACTTTTGATCTCAAAGTCAGCCTTATGAGGCCCTACACTTGTGAAACCATATCTTTTATCCCTTTCAATATTACGATTTAGTGACTCAAAAAAATGTTTCTCTGAATCCCAACCATCCAGTAACTCGACCGTTACGGATTCATCGTTAAAGAAGTAGTCTAAAGAAGACCTAAGATGTTTATCCAGATCCTTAAAGTATCTTCTTCGTAATTTGGTTATCTGTTCAGCAGCAGGTGCTAGTTGTTCATCCCAATAACGAAGCTGGCTTAAATCTGAGCTCTTATGCTTTAGTAATGCATTTCTTTGTTTCAATGCAGAAGAAAAAATCCGCCAGTGTTTCACAAAATCATGTTCCACGTGGAACACACCCCAATCTAAGACATTCCTCCTAAGGCTAGGACTACCCTCAACAATTTCTGTACTATTAGGTTCAATTACACAGACGGGAAGCAAACTGGTTATTTCTGAAATACGTTGGATTTTTTCACTCGCTATCTTTGCAAGTGTTTTACCATTTGCAAACTTACTGATACCAACTCGTGTTCCATGAAGGGGTGAATTACTAGTTTGATCATGGAGGAGGGCTGTGACGGTAAGGCTGGTATTTCCCTCCGATATAATGCTTTTCTTCTGAGAATTACGAAAGCTCTTACCCTGACTCAGGATAATAATGGACTCTAATAGAGATGTTTTACCACTGCCATTAGGTCCAATAATTAGATTACATTGTAAAGAGCATTGGAGCAAAGCTCGTTGAAGGTTACGAACGTTAGTAATCTCCAGCGTATGTATAGGCAAACGAATATGTCCGATTTAACGCTATTTACAGTCTCATTGGCATAACAACATACATAGCGCTTTCATCTTCGCCATCGGTAATAAGAGCACTACTATTTGAATCTGCTAACATCATATTGATAGTATCGCTTTTGATAACACCAAGAACGTCCAAAATATAACTAACGTTAAACCCTATTTCTAATTCAGGCCCTTCGTATTTTACATTAATAACTTCTTCAGCTTCTTCCTGTTCTGGATTGTTAGCAACAGAGGTTAGAGTCCCGTTCTCAAGACGTACTCTAACACCACGATATTTCTCATTGGACAAAATAGCTACACGAGAAAACGACTGTTTCATCTCAGCCTTTTCTCCAACAACAAGTTTATCACCTTGTTTTGGTAGTACTTTGTCGTAGTCAGGAAATTTCCCATCAACTAGCTTGGAAGTAAAACGAAGGCTTGGAGTTTCAGCCCGAATATGATTTGAACTTAATGCAATGCTCACATCAGTATCGTCATCAGAAAACAGTCGAGCTAATTCAAGTATTCCTTTTCGTGGCACAATCGCTTGTGTACTTCCTTCAATGTCTATTTGAATCGATGCGGAACACAATGCTAGACGATGCCCATCTGTAGCAACGGTTTTAATTTGATTCTGAGTAAGTTCTAACAACATACCGTTTAGATAAAAACGGACATCTTGTTGTGCCATCGCAAAACTTGTTCTATCGATGGTTTGTTTTAGATAACCCTGATTAATGGAAAATCCACTGGTGCTAGCAGTATCTTCCAAATTTGGAAATTCATTCGCAGGTAACGTCGCTAAGGTGAATCGACTTCTGGCTGCTTTGATTCTCATTTTTTGTTCTTCTTGCTCAAAAGCAATAACAGCTTCACTTGGCAAAGACTTACAAATATCCATTATCTTTTTAGCAGGTATTGTGATTTCTCCATCAACTTCCGCTGGTGTTTCAAGTGTTATACGCGCAACCAGTTCAACTTCTAAATCGGTTCCGGTTATAGATAAAGAATCACCTTCTACCACCATAAGTACATTGGATAACACTGGTAATGTTTGGCGACGTTCAACAACGCCAGCTACCTGTTGAAGGGGAGTAAGTAAGTTTTCCCTTGATACGCTAAATTTCATACATTATCCTAGTGACAATTGTTAGTAAGCACCTACTAACTTTTAAGTAGTTAAAGAACGCAATAAATTACTGTAATCTTCTCCAACATCAGGACTCGATGCTCGAAGCTCTTTTATCTTTCGGCACGCATGTAATACAGTTGTGTGATCACGACCGCCAAATGCATCACCAATCTCTGGCAAACTATGATTAGTTAGTTCCTTAGCAAGGGCCATTGCGATCTGCCTTGGTCTTGCAACAGAGCGACTTCTACGTTTTGACAACATATCTGACATTTTAATTTTGAAATATTCCGCAACTATCTTTTGAATATTCTCAATGCCAACCTGTTTATCTTGTAGCGCCAAAAGATCTTTTAGCGAATCCTTACAAAATTCCACATTTATTGGTTTCCCCGTAAAATGTGCGTTGGCAATAACTCGCTTAAGAGCTCCTTCAAGTTCCCTTACGTTTGAACGTATTCTCTGAGCAACAAAAAACGCTGCTTCATGAGGAAGATCAATCTTAGCTTCCTCCGCTTTTTTCATTAATATTGCTACTCGAGTTTCAAGCTCCGGTGGTTCTACTGTTACGGTTAGCCCCCAACCAAAACGTGATTTAAGACGCTCTTCTACTCCAATAATTTCTTTTGGATAACGGTCACTGGTTAAGATCATTTGCTGACCTCCTTCCAATAATGCGTTAAAGGTATGAAAGAACTCCTCTTGAGAACGCTCCTTACCTGCAAAGAATTGAATATCATCAATCAAGAGTGCATCAACAGAGCGATAAAAGCGCTTAAACTCGTTAATTGCATTGATTTGAAGGGCTTTCACCATATCAGCAACAAACCGCTCAGAATGCAAATAAACCACCTTTGCGTTCGGGTTCGCTGCGACAATTTGGTTTCCAATAGCATGCATTAAGTGCGTTTTACCTAAACCAACGCCTCCGTAAAGAAATAACGGGTTATACGCATGCCCTGGGTTATCGGCAACCTGTGTGGCCGCGGCACGTGCAAGTTGGTTAGATTTACCTTCAATAAAGCTATCAAAAATAAAGCTGCTGTTAAGGCTACTCTTATGTTTTATAGACCCTCCAAGCTCCACCTTACGGCTTTTAGGCTGTGGAGTAGAAGGATGTACAACGCGAGTAACCGTCTGTCCAGAGCGGCCTGATTGAGTATCTACAGACGGACTTTTTACTGCTGGACTGCTTGTTGTTTTCGGCGTGGTGGTTTTAGTACCAATCGCAAGCATCACGCAAGGGTGAGTATCAGCATCAGACAATTCGTCTAATAGCTCTGTTATGCGTGAAATAAATTTATCGCTAACCCAATCCAGCACAAAGCGATTTGGTGCCAACAAGCGTAAATCATTACCATCAGGCTCTACCTGAAGTGGTCTGATCCACATATTAAACTGCTGAGATGGCAACTCTTCTTGTAGCCGATCCAGACATTTATGCCATAGCGCACTACCCACTTGGCATACCCCCAAAAATAGAAAATTAATAACACAGGAAAGGATGAAATAGTAACCCGCCTAAACCAACTTATCCACAGGGAAAACAAAAATATTTTATTGAAATCTAAAGACTTTTCAATCTAAGGAGTGGGTGAACAAACAACCACCAATTTCACACAAAAAGCAAACTAAATAAATAGCGACACATAGTTAATACCAACAGGTATTTATGCCTAATATTCAACCAAAAAACCATTCCATTTAATAATGTTGTTTAGAAGTTACTTCCAAATATCGATAAATATTTAATTTAATACGTTAAAAACCTAAGTTATTTGCATATTTTTACCAAAATAGCCTGTGGATAATATGTAGAGAACACCTGTATACAGAGTAGGGTAAGCTATTGATATCTATGTGAGTAAATCACCCTACCTAGTTATCCACATTTCATACCCCCTGTTTTGAGCAGCTAATACAAGTAGTGGACACAAGGTTATCATCATCACAAATCATTGTTTTATATAAGATTTTTAGACTTATACACAGAAACTACCCACACTAATAATAATAACAATTATCTTTTATATATAAATAAACTATTAATAATTAATAACCTCGACCTCCTGAACCGTCGCGTATTTATTCATCATTTCCTGATTGACAGAGAAGACCAAAATCACTAGAATTCCCGCTCTTTTTTAATGCTTTACACTACGCTTTGATGAGTGTTTCAAAAATACCCTGCATCGCTCGTGACAAAAGCAAATTAGAAATTGAATGCCAAACAACAAATCTCAAATGTGAATACGTTTTTTCGTATTGATAAAGACCAGATTTCGAGATTTGGATGTAACTAGATCTTAGATATTAGAGAATCGACATGAAAAGAACTTTTCAACCAAGTAACCTAAAGCGCGCTCGTACTCACGGTTACCGTTCACGAATGGCAACAAAAAGTGGCCAGCAATTAATTAAGCGTCGTCGTTCGAAAGGACGTAAGCGTTTATAGGCATATTGGAATTAGCTTGGAGTGATTAATTACAACTTTCAAAAGGCGCAGAAGTTATTAACATCTGACGATTTTAAAAATGTTTTTGATCATGTCGATATCAAAGCCGGTACGGGCGAGTTACTTGTGCTGGTTTTTGATAACCAAGATGTAAGACCCGCTCGATTAGGTTTAGTTGTAGCAAAAAAAAATCTAAAAAGAGCAGTTGATCGAAATCGATTCAAACGAACCGTTAGAGAATCATTTCGAACACATCAACACCAGTTACAAGGCTTAGATTTCGTTGTTCTAAGCAGGCGTGGAGCTTTAGCATTAGATGGCCCCGCACTAAAAAAAGTGGTGGATCAAACATGGCGTCGCATACTCAAAAAAAGAGAAGCAAAAATCGCAAAATGCGATTTATAACATTACGCCATGAAATAACTAAATGTTGTATACCTCCAAAGCAATCAACATGCTTGGGTTGTGTATTTTGATCAAACTTTTGCTAATTACTCTGATTAAAATATATCAGAATTTAATTAGCCCGATGATGGCGCCCCATTGTCGTTTCTACCCCACATGTTCTTGTTATGCACAGCAATCAATTGAGCAATATGGTGCCTTGAAAGGTCTATATTTATCAGTTATTCGTTTGTTGAAATGCAATCCTTGGCACTCGGGCGGAGTGGATCTAGTCCCTGATGAATTTCACTTTTGTTCGAAAAAACCTATAGAAAACAGTAAGTAACAGTTATGGATATTCAACGAACTCTTCTAATTATTGGCCTAGCGGTCGTATCTTACCTGATGATTTTAGAATGGCAGGAAGATTACGGGCAAAACGCAAAAATTAACGCCGCTGTAAATAACTCACAAAGTTATCCACAGCATGATGTTACAAATCCAGTGTCAGTATCGGGGATTCCAGAAGCTGTTTCAGTGTCTGAAGACATTCCTGTAGCTCAACAAGATATTGTTCAACCAGCAGAGTTGGATGTTGTCGAAGTTATTAGTACAGAACTGATTTCAATTGAAACCGATGTTTTGTCGCTAAAAATAGACCCTGTTGGTGGCGATATAGTCTCGGTTGGTTTGATTGACTATCCAGTGTCAGTGGATCAGCCTGATGTACCATTTCAATTACTAAACCGTACAGCTGAACATACCTATATTGCACAAAGTGGCTTGATTGGTGCAAAAGGTACGGATAAGGCTGGAAAACCCCGTCCGCTGTATCGATCAGAGTCACTATTTTATACATTAGGTGACAAAGAGACGTTGATTGTTGATCTTTCACTTACCCAAGAAGACGGGGTAAAGATTACTAAACGCCTTACTTTCACTAAGGGTGAATATTTGGTCAACATGGATGTAATTGTTGACAATGTTTCGAATGAAATGTGGTCTGCTCAGTTATTTGCCCAGATAAAGCGAGACGGAAGTTCTGACCCCGGTTTAGATAGCAGCGGTTTTGGATTACCGACGTTTTTAGGGGGGGCTTATTGGGATCAAGATAAACCTTACAATAAAAAAACATTTGATGATTTTGTTGATGAGCCATTAAATAAGGAAATACCTGGAGGGTGGGTAGCGTTTATTCAACATTACTTTATGAGTGCTTGGGTTCCTGATCAGTCAATGACGTTGCGTTATCAAACTCGTACCACACCAGATCACTTTATTATTAGTTATATGACCCCTGCGGTAAAAGTAAATGCAGGTGATCAATATACGTTCAGTAATCGTTTTTATGCGGGTCCGAAAATATTAAAGAAACTAGAAGAGATAGAACCTGAGAAAGGGTTAGACCTTGTGGTTGATTACGGTCCCTTATTCTTTATATCTAAGCCACTGTATTTATTACTAAATTTCTACCATAGTTTGGTAGCGAATTGGGGATTAGCGATTATCTTGCTAACAGTAACGGTAAAAGCGTTGTTTTTCCCTTTATCTGCAGCAAGCTATCGGTCAATGGCGAATATGCGTCGTGTAACGCCAAAATTGACTGAGATTCGTGAACGTCATGCAGATGACCGACAAAAATTATCTCAAGAGATGATGAAACTCTATAAAGAGGAAAAAATTAACCCTCTTGGTGGTTGTTTACCTGTATTGATCCAAATGCCAGTTTTCTTAGCGCTATATTGGGCATTACTGGAAAGTGTTGAGCTGCGACAAGCCCCTTTCTTTGGCTGGATACACGATTTGTCAGTAATGGATCCATATTTTGTATTGCCGATTATTATGGCTGGGAGTATGTTCTTCCAACAAATGTTAAACCCTGCGCCACCAGATCCAATGCAAGCGAAGATGATGAAAATGATGCCGTTAGTATTTGGCGTATTTTTCTTATTCTTCCCCGCAGGCCTTGTGTTGTATTGGGTTACCAACAATTTATTATCCATTGCCCAGCAATGGCATATAACACGCGGTATTGAAAAAGCAGCAGAAGCTAAATAAAAAAAGGGCTCTTTACGAGCCCTTTTTTTTACATGATTTTTTAGCATTTAGCCTAAAACCAGTAGAAGAGCATTTACAATGAATGATGTACTCCACTCCACTGACACCATTGCTGCACAAGCAACACCTGCTGGCCGAGGTGGGGTTGGCATCATTAGAATTTCAGGTAAAAAAGCCAACGATATTGCCTTACAGCTAATTCAACAACAAAAATATCTTCAGCCTCGTTTTGCGCATTTTCAGAAATTTTACGATAATAATCAAGACGTTATCGATGAAGGTTTAGTGCTGTTTTTTCCTGGACCACATTCGTTTACAGGTGAAGATGTTATTGAGCTGCAAGGTCACGGCGGTCCTGTAGTCATTAACAGTTTATTAAATAGGGTGTTGAATCTGGGTGCCCGAATGGCGAATCCAGGAGAGTTTTCAGAACGAGCATTTCTAAATGATAAGCTGGATTTGGCGCAAGCAGAAGCTATCGCCGATCTTATTGACAGTGCATCGGAACAAGCTGCTCGGTGTGCAATTAGATCGCTAAACGGAGCATTTTCTGATCATATTAATGTATTGGTTGAACAAGTTATTAACCTGCGACTGTACGTAGAAGCGGCTATAGATTTCCCTGAAGAAGAAATAGATTTTTTAGCTGATGGAAAGGTAGAAGGTGATTTACAATCAATTATTGATCAATTGGATATTGTATTTAAAGAAGCTAATCGTGGTGTGTTGCTAAAAGAAGGCATGAAAGTGGTATTAGCTGGGCGACCAAATGCTGGAAAGTCCAGTTTGCTTAATGCGTTAGCGGGAAGGGATACAGCAATAGTTACTGACATTGCTGGAACAACACGGGATGTATTACGTGAACATATTCATATTGATGGTATGCCATTACATATAACGGATACGGCCGGTTTGCGAGAAAGTCCAGACGCCATTGAAAAAGAGGGGATTCGTCGAGCTTGGACTGAAATTAAAGATGCGGATCGGGTTCTTTTGTTGGTAGATGCTGCGGATGTACAAGAAAGTGATATTAAAACGTTATGGCCTGATTTTTTTGCAGAACTACCGGATTTAAACAAAGTTATTGTCGTTCGAAATAAAATTGATAAAACGGATGAAAGAAGCGGAGTGTCAGAACTTAATTCTTCGCATGTGATAAATGATGTAAACGAAGCATTATCGATAGAATTACCCACAATAAGATTATCTGCTAAACATGGAGAAGGTGTTGATGAATTGAGAGAATATCTTAAAAAAGCCATGGGATACCAATCAGCGGTAGAGGGCGGTTTTACTGCAAGGCAACGCCATCTCGAAGCACTAAAACAAGCACGATATTACTTGGGGATAGGACAAACTCAGCTTACCGATAATGGCGCGGGAGAGCTTTTGGCGGAAGATTTACGAATGACGCAAAATCATCTTAGTGAGATTACGGGTGAATTTACTCCCGATGATTTGTTAGGCAGGATTTTTTCAAGTTTCTGTATAGGTAAATAAGCATATTTATGCGTGGTGAGTACTTACTATCGTATTATGTTAAATAGAAATCACTAATACTGCAAATTTACGTTATAGATTGTCCAATAAATGTACAAACTCTTTTATTTATCTATTAACGCCTTATACTTGCGGCCACGTACGGTTTTGCTCAATAGAATTTTTTTGTGAGGTTAAGTAGTGGATTACCCCAAGCGTTACGGAGTTGTTGTTATTGGTGGAGGTCATGCTGGTTGTGAGGCCGCATTAGCGTCTGCACGAATGGGCGTCGAGACGTTATTGCTAACGCATAACATAGAAACTCTTGGACAGATGTCTTGTAACCCGGCTATTGGTGGAATCGGGAAAAGCCACCTTGTTAAAGAAATTGATGCCCTCGGTGGTGTTATGGCAAGGGCTACAGATAAAGCGGGTATTCAGTATCGAGTTCTTAACTCTCGAAAAGGTCCGGCAGTACGAGCTACCCGTGCTCAAGCAGACCGGATTTTATACAAAGCCGCCGTTCGCCATACCTTAGAAAATCAAACGTGCTTGGATATATTTCAACAATCGGCAGATGATCTGATTATGGAAGGTGAAAAAGCGCGTGGTGTTATCACCAATATGGGCGTGCGATTTCATTCTGATACCGTTGTAATCACAGCTGGAACCTTTTTAGGTGGACTTATCCACATAGGTTTGGAAAGTCACAGTGGAGGCCGAGCCGGAGACCCACCCTCAATTGCACTTGCTCAGCGCCTTAGGGAAATGCCGTTCAGAGTCGATCGGCTAAAAACGGGAACCCCCCCAAGAATAGATGCTCGTAGTGTGGATTTTTCCAAAATGGAAGAACAACCTGGGGATAACATTACCCCTGTGATGTCTTTTTGGGGAGATGGTAGTGATCAACCGGAACAAGTCTCCTGTTACATCACTCACACTAACGAAAAAACGCACGATATTATTCGTGCTGGGTTAGATCGCTCACCTATGTATACAGGTGTTATTGAAGGGATAGGCCCACGATATTGTCCATCTATCGAAGATAAAATTCACCGTTTTGCGGATAAAAACTCACATCAGATATTTATTGAACCGGAAGGGCTCACAACTCACGAGTTATACCCAAATGGAATTTCAACAAGCCTACCGTTTGATGTTCAGCTTGATCTTGTACATTCTATGGTTGGCTTAGAAAATGCGCATATCACTCGCCCGGGTTATGCCATTGAATATGATTATTTCAATCCACAAGATCTACTGCACAGTTTAGAAACGAAGTTTGTCGAAGGCCTCTATTTTGCTGGCCAAATAAACGGCACAACAGGATACGAAGAAGCTGGGGCTCAAGGTCTATTGGCCGGATTAAATGCCGCTTTACGCTCACAGGAAAAAGAAGCTTGGACACCAAGACGTGATGAAGCCTACTTGGGTGTATTGGTTGACGACTTAATTAGCATGGGGACGAAAGAACCCTATCGAATGTTCACTAGCCGAGCAGAATATAGACTGATATTACGAGAAGATAACGCAGATATCCGTCTCACTGCAAAAGGTAGAGAGTTAGGCCTAATTAACGACACCATATGGCAGCAGTTTTCAAAGAAAAAAGAAGCGATTGAGCAAGAAACTCAGAGAATGAAAGATACCTGGGTTCAACCGGACACTGAAACCGCCAACAAACTCAATGAGTTTATAGAACGCCCTCTAGCACGAGAGTATTCCCTTATGGAATTAATGCGACGACCGGAGCTGGATTACAAGAAAATAGCTGAAATTACCGGTGAAAATAGCGTTACGGGCGTTGTAGCGGAACAAGTTGAAATAGCGGCCAAATATGAAGGCTACATTAGCCGCCAGCTAGATGATATTGAAAAGCTAAAACGTAATGAATCCATGAAGTTACCCACAGATATGGATTACGACAAAGTAAAAGGCTTATCTAACGAAGTAAAACAGAAACTTGTGGAGTGCAAACCTGAAACGTTAGGGCAGGCGTCCCGGATTCAGGGTGTTACACCGGCCGCAGTATCCTTGTTACTGGTGTCATTGAAGAAGCATCGAGGAGCAAAGCCACTCGCTACAGTGTCAAAATAGTAGAAAGGATCATAAGAATCATCTATCCCAATGATCCGAAATGCAAACAATGAGTGAATAGATACAAGATAAAGTTTCAGAAACGTCTGCGGCAAGGACGCCGCAGTCGAGCACGCATGGATGCGATCTTTTGCGATTTCTGAAACCTTATCTTGTATCTATTTGCGGGCTTCGAGTTCCGCAACAAAACCACCCCAAAGTACAGAGCAAAGAAAACTAAAATGATACTAGACCGAGCCCCATTAGAACGAGATTTAGCCCAAGGCATAGAACAACTCGCCATCTCAGTAACCACAGAACAAAGAAAGCTACTTCTCGATTACCTAATGCTCCTAGTGAAATGGAATAAAGCCTATAATCTCACCTCGATCCGAGACCCCCAACAAATGGTTGTCCGTCACCTACTCGATAGCCTAGTACTTGTGCCTAGTTTTTTCGATGAAGAGATTATAGGAAAAGGCGGTAACAGTAATTTCCTAGATGT
This sequence comes from uncultured Gammaproteobacteria bacterium, assembly GCA_913063125.1. Classification (GTDB taxonomy): domain Bacteria; phylum Pseudomonadota; class Gammaproteobacteria; order Pseudomonadales; family Ketobacteraceae; genus 42-54-T18. Next base: position 45,147 of record CAJXZM010000022.1, read on the forward strand.
AGGAACGGGCGCAGGTATTCCGGGTTTGCCGCTATCCATCATGTTTCCAGAAAAACAATTCACTCTACTCGACAGCAACGGCAAAAAAACGCGGTTTTTGATACAGGTAAAAACTGAATTAGCCCGAATAAATGTTGAAGTTGCAAAAAGTCGCATAGAGTCCTTTGCACCGAAACAAAAGATAGATACAATTTTCTGTCGAGCATTTTCGTCACTAACAGATTTTGTTGGCGGGGTAGAGCATTTAATGACCGAAAACACTCGGTTACTCGCTATGAAAGGAGTGATACCAGAAGAAGAGTTAAAATCGCTTCCATCTTCAATTAATATAGAAAAAATTGTTCCATTGGATGTGCCTGGTCTCGATGAAGAGCGACATCTTATAGTGCTAACAAGCCAACGTACAACCAACGAATTCAAGGAGAATAATTGTGGGTAAGGTGCTATCAGTTGCAAACCAAAAAGGTGGTGTGGGTAAAACTACAACATCGGTCAACCTTGCCGCATCATTAGTAGCGACCAAACGTAAAGTGTTACTCATTGATTTGGACCCACAGGGTAATGCCACCATGGGGTGTGGTGTCGATAAACATGCAGTCGAATCCTCAATTTATGATGTACTTGTGGATAAAATGCCAATCGCTGAGGTGAGAGTAACCACAGAATCCGGCGTTGACTTAATTCCAGCTAACGGCGACTTAACCGCTGCAGAAATTGAATTATTAAGTGTTGAAGGTAAAGAGCGCCGAATGACAGAGGCATTGGAGGGTTATCGATCAGAGTACGACTTTATATTGATTGACTGCCCACCATCACTCAACATGTTAACAGTTAATTCACTTAGCGCATCGGATGCTGTGGTGATTCCAATGCAGTGTGAATATTATGCCCTTGAAGGGTTATCCGCATTGTTAGATACCATTGAAATGATTCGAAATGCACTAAATCCAAAGCTCGAAATCGATGGTTTGTTACGCACAATGTATGATCCAAGAAACGCATTAAGTAACCAAGTCTCATCGCAGTTAACAGAGCACTTTGGTGAAAAAGTATACCGCACTATTATACCTAGAAATGTTCGTTTGGCAGAAGCCCCAAGCCATGGACTCCCTGCATTACTTTATGATAAGAAATCTAGAGGTGCAGTATCTTATTTAGCGCTTGCGGGAGAAATGATCCGCCGGGCTGAGAAGCAAGTAACAAAAATTGCACCTGAAACAGCGTAACCGTTCTTGTATTCAGTAATTGAACAAACCATCACGACTTAAATAAAAAGGCTAAGGAACACTTTATGGCAGCTAAGAAAAAGGGATTAGGTCGCGGATTAGAGGCGCTAATCGGTGGCTCTGCAGCAATGCCAAAAGCGGAAGTGTCGATTAACCCGCTTAATGTGGGAGCAAAAGATCCCGAAAATGGCAAAGAGGTTAGCGCTGATGGTGAGTTACGTCATATTCCGGTGGAATTCTTGGAACGGGGACGGTTTCAGCCTCGAGGCGATATTGATCCTACGGCGTTAGAAGAGCTATCTGAATCAATTAAAGCGCAAGGGGTAATGCAACCGATTGTTGTACGGCCTATTTCAGCGAAGAATTATGAAATTATTGCTGGTGAGCGACGTTGGAGAGCAAGTCAGTTAGCTGGCCTCGACAAAATTCCTTGTATTGTAAGGGATGTGCCTGATGAAGCAGCCATTGCGATGGCGCTTATTGAAAATATTCAACGGGAAGACCTCAACCCAATTGAAGAAGCGGTTGCACTACAACGATTGCAGGACGAATTTGAGTTAACCCATCAACAAGTAGCCCAAGCAGTTGGTAAGTCTCGTACGACGGTTACAAATTTGTTGCGCTTAACAACATTAACCTCAGAAGCTAAAAGAATGCTAGAGCATGGCGATTTAGAAATGGGTCATGCAAGAGCAATTTTAACGTTAGATGCATTAAAACAAACTGAAGCAGCACGAGCAATTTCTTCTAAAGGTTTATCCGTTCGCCAGGCTGAAGCTCTTGTACGCCGAATGCAGGCGGAAATTACTGCACAGCCTGAGGACAAAATTGACCCTGATGTTCGTCAACTACAAGATGGTTTATCACAAATGTTAGGGGCACCTGTTCTTATTCAGCACAGTGTAAAAGGAAAGGGTAAGTTGGTTATTAAATATACTAGTTTGGACGAGCTTGATGGTATCTTGGCACATATTAAGTAATTCGAATTAAATAAATGCCCAGTTGCAGTGCAAAATTCATCGAAAAATGAAGACTAACTGTCAGGATTTTTCGAAGGTAATGTCAAAATGTGTAATTAAAAGCACTATGACTAATAGGTTGCACAATAAACGATCAAAAAGTTCAATTGATGGCCTAATACTGGTTGCTAGTGTCGCGTAGAATCACTATAATTTGCCCCGCCTCAGACTGCCCCCTCTTGGGTGGGTAAACGAAGCTTGATAAAAAGTAATGGTGAAAAGTAGTGACAAAACCTAGAGCGTTAAATGATCGCTTCTTGGCCTACCGGGTTGTTGGAATACAAGCGACAACCGCAACACTATTTCCCTTACTATTTCTTTTTATGAGTCTAGATGCTGTGATTTGCGCCTTTATTGGCGGGTGGATTGCAGCGCTATCGAATGCGTATTTTGCATTTCAAGCATTTCGCTATTCCGGTGCACGCGCCGCGAGTCATATAGTGAAATCGTTTCAACGAGGAGAGAGTGGCAAATTTGTCATAACGATTGTGTTAATGTTGGTTGCCTATCGGCAAGTACCAGCGTTACAAGTAAAAGAAAATGTATTGGCGATGTTTGCAGGATTTATTGCCGTATTAATGGTGTCTTGGTTGGCTCCATTATTTACAAAACAAACATCGTTTAAATGAATAAACTATAGCCCAAACGTGATTGGTACCGAATATGGCAGGCAGCTCTACAGAGTATATCAAGCATCACTTGACCAACCTTGTGTTTGGTCAGCATTCCGATGGCACCTGGGGACTCGCCGACAGTGCAGCCGAAGCGAAAGAAATGGGATTCTGGGCAATCAACGTTGATTCCATGGGGTGGTCTATTGTCTTAGCCTTGGTTTTTTTAGGCGTTTTTAAGTCTGTTGCCAACAAAGCAACATCCGGTGTACCGGGTGGGCTACAAAACTTCGTTGAGATCATGGTAGATTTTATCGATAGTACGGTAAAAGACAGCTTTCATGGTCGCAACCCGTTAATTGCACCCTTAGCACTGACGATTTTTGTTTGGGTATTTATGATGAATGCCATGGATTTGGTTCCAGTGGACTTTATCCCAGCGCTATTTAATCTGTTTGGTATTCACTTTATGAAGGTTGTGCCTTCGACAGATCCAAACATCACATTGGGAATGTCATTCTCGGTGTTTGCTATGATTATTTATTACAGTATTAAAGTGAAAGGTATTGGCGGTTTTGCTGGTGAACTATCCCTTCATCCTTTTAATAATCCTAATCCGGTTATCCAAGCGCTTTTCATTCCGATCAACTTGTTCTTAGAAATTCTAAACTTAGTGACCAAGCCAATTTCACTGGGCTTACGTTTGTTCGGCAACATGTATGCTGGTGAAATGATCTTTATCTTGATTGCGTTGATGCCGCTTTGGATTCAGTGGACACTATCTGTGCCCTGGGCCATCTTCCACATCTTAGTTATTACCTTGCAGGCCTTTATCTTCATGGTATTAACCGTTGTGTACTTGAGCATGGCGCACGAAGATCACTAAGCACGAAAGAATTACCCGTTTTACATTTTCAACCTTAAACTTAACTAGCAACTCAACACATATTAGGAGTTAACATGACTGAAGCATCAGCATTAGTACTTATCGCTGCGGGCCTCGTAATCGGATTAGGTGCCCTTGGTACTGCAATCGGTTTTGGTCTTTTGGGTGGACGCCTTCTTGAAGGTACTGCACGTCAACCAGAAATGGCACCTGCTCTTCAAGGCAAAATGTTCTTGATGGCTGGTCTTCTTGATGCGGTTCCTATGATCGGTGTAGGTATTGGCATGTACATGATCTTCGTATTAGCTGCCTAAGCTTCGCTCGAAAAGTAACGTAGACTTTTAACGAGCAAGAGGACTTGGTATGAACATTAATGCGACCATCATCGGTCAAGCGATCTCCTTTGCGATCTTTGTATTTTTCTGTCTAAAGTTTGTTTGGCCCCCGTTAATCGCGGCCATGAACGAAAGAAAAGAGAAAATTGCTGCAGGTCTGCAAGATGCTGACACAGCAGAAAAAGATCTGGCGCTTGCCAAAGAAAAAGCTGCTCAGACGTTGCGTGAAGCAAAGCAACAAGCTGCGGAGTTAGTAGAGCAAGCCAATAAGCGTGCAGCACAGCTTATTGATGAAGCTAAAGATCAAGCTCGCTCAGAAGGCGAGCGACTTAAAGTAGCTGCTCAAGGCGAAATTGAACAGGAAGTAAACCGTGCGAAAGAATCATTACGCGCACAGGTTGCTGTTCTCGCTGTAGCGGGTGCTGAAAAGATCCTTAACACGTCTGTTGACCAGAGTGCTCATAGCGAAATGCTAGAGAAACTCGCAGCAGAGCTATAACGGTAACGGATATGGCAGAACTCACGACAGTTGCTCGGCCCTACGCAAAAGCCGCTTTTCAGTTTGCTGAAGAGAAAGGGCAGTTAGCCGAGTGGTCTACGATGCTTTCTTTTACTGCTGCGGTAGTGGAAGACTCTGCAGTAGTAGAGATCCTGGACGATCCAAAACTGACAACTGAACAACAGTTGAATATGTTTACACAGATTTGTGCAGACCAGCTAGATGAAGGCGGCAAGAACTTTGTTGCTTTGCTAGCCGGTAATAAGCGACTGTCTGCGTTGTCCGCGATCTCGGAGCTTTACGAAAAGCTCAAAGCTGAGAAAGAGCAGTCAGTAGACGTTAAGATCACCTCCGCATTTGAGGTCACTTCAGACCAAGTGAGTAACTTGGCGAGCGCTCTTAAAACGCGCTTGGATCGTGAAGTGAATATCGAAGCTGAAGTAGATCAATCATTAATTGGTGGCCTGATTATACACGCAGGCGACATCGTAATTGACGGCTCTGTTCGCGGCAAGCTCGCAAAGTTAGCCGAAACAATGAGCGCTTAGAGCTCCTAACGGAGCTTGAGTATTGAGGATTAAAGCATGCAGCAACTCAATCCATCAGAAATAAGTGAGCTGATTAAGCAGCGTATCGAGAGTCTCGATGCCTCTTCTG
>CAJXZM010000023.1 GCA_913063125.1 uncultured Gammaproteobacteria bacterium
CAGTCTGATGAAAGGTGTATAGCAAACTGTTTTGAACCCCAATGAATAGGCGCTTTAAAGTAACGCTCATACTGCAGTGTATCTTTTGGCTTTGGTCTGGCCAAATCGATCTGCAATATTGCGTTATGTTGGGGTTGCACAAATCTAAACGTTCTTACGGCTGTCGATATAATGGCGTCAGAAACCATAGGCGGAATGTCTAATTCGGCACAAAGCTTAAACCCAAAAATAGGGTTAGCGACGTTCTCATCGAGATAACAATCATAAGCATTAGTCACCATGGCACTGTACGTAACCATCAAACCTAGCCCCACACCCAAGTTATCGGCCGCAAGCATTGCCAATGACAATGAAGAAAAACTATTAGGAACGATACCTCGCCTAGATTCTAAGCCGGCAGAAGTTCCATACAGTTTTTCAGCAGCCCTAAAAATGTCGTATACGTGGTGATGAGTGCAATACTGTTTAGAAAAAATGGAGGGATCAACAGCTGCAACGTCAAGAATCTCTGTCTGATTCCAATCTCGCAATTGGAACCCTTTTAGACAAGAGCCCAACCAACTAGACAGCACATAAACTTCACCCATTTAACATTACCCTCGCGCTTCACTCAATCTAAGATATCATGCACTCTTTACTGTTATACACCAGGTCTTATGCCAAAACCTATAGACCATTGTGCCCTAATTGTATAAATCAAAGGAGCAATGTAACACTGAGTTAAGACCTGTAAGCATGTGTAACCATCATAGTCTTAAGCTAACTTTGAGCGATTAGAGAGGGGTAAACTCCTAGCTCCCCCCCCTTCTTCAAGTTTTTAACGGCGCAGTCTCTCCCACAGCCGGCACTGAAAACTCAACAAATTCATCGTCTTCATTATAAATAAGCCAAAGTAGATCAGGGTCATCAAGTGTTTGATCAAATATAAAATCAACCGTTTTAGGCCGAAGATCATCTGTTAGCTCAACAATACGCACACTCATGCCACCGAATTTAAGTACATGCCCGACATTCAGCGTGTAGTTTTCATAATCTCTGTATATTTTATCAATAGAGGTCATGAATCCATCTTTGAGTGATATTCGAACTTCGTGATTGTTTAACGTTGTTAAAAAACCTTCATTGCCCTTGCGTATAGTATTCCATGTTGTAAGCCCCCAGATTTTTTCCGGCAGCGGCTCAGCTTCATACACCCAAATAGAATACAGATAACCATTAAGCCAGGCTGGAGAATTCAGTAGAACAAGCTTTTTATTCTTAATGGTATTGTTGTCAACAATCGATGAACTACTTTCTCGTATGCCATCACCCGTGATTTGAGTCGAATAAATAACCGCAGAAAAAAGCAAACCACTAAAAATAATGTGGAAACCAATCATTGTTTTTGCAAGATTAATCCGTGCCTTCGCAATCACCTTTCCATTATTATGCTGATCATACCAGTATTGAAAAAATGCCCCTAACATCCCGCAGGCACCAATGCCGACATACATTAACAGCCTATCACTGGGGGGTGGAATACATACAGGTAATGCACTGACCACCATTCCTATGCCCCAAAACCTAGCAGCTTTATTCTCTTTCAATACAGGTATAAGAAGATAAATAACGCCTAACAACAAAACAACACTAACACCAAAAATATAGGGTCTAGCACCACCACGATAAAGATCAGCAGGTATAAAACCCCACTGAGTTCCCATTAACGCGACAATTCGGTGTCCCATTGCAGAAAGGTAAGTTATCGGGTCTTCCACTGGATCAAGATAAAAACCATTTGTACCCCCAGAGCCAAACCCAGCGTTCTTATAGATAATCCACCATACTGCAACCACTACTAGATAAGGTAATAAACAAAGTATTCCTTTTACTGGCCCTTTCTTATCTAGTGTCACCGCAAACGCAAAAAGGTAAGCCCCGACGGCTATATGGTATTCTGCTGCAAGAAGCCCCACAATCAGGCTCAACATCGCCAATCCATATCCTGGCAGCCATGCATCTTGCCTTGCTCTAATATGAAAATAGAGCACAGCCACGCCAAAGAGTGTGGCAGTAAGCGCGTTGCGTCCTGCAATCCAAGTAACGTTTACAGCATGACTGGCGTCTACCGCATACAATAACAAGGCCATTCCGACCGCTACTTTTCCTGTGTGCAACCTGCCGTAGAGTTTAAACAATACAGCAAGCAAACCTAGGTACCACAAGATACTTTGAAAGTGCATCAAGCCACCATGAGACGGCCAAAAAGTATAGTCAATCCAATGGGTGGCTTCTGTTAACGGGCGCCAGAACATCAGTTTATACCCGTCATAAGACCACCAGGGTAAAAAACCAAGATCGATTAATTGATTAAAGCGCTCAGGGTCTGCATTCGCAAAAGAGAACAAACCAAATAACGATAAGTCTTTAATCTCATTAAGCGGGACTGCATCCTTGATAAAGGCGTAATGCCAATAATCATCAGTATGGATATCCACAAACAATCCTGGCGCGCACAGTGCAAACGTCAATAACAGAATATTCCTCAAAGCATGCTCTGAGGTTATCATTGATAGTGTTTTTGACACTACGCTAGAAACCAACGTATTTACGGTACTTTTTATCATCTACTTAATTTCCGCTATTTGACTCGAATCATCACATGTACTTTTTGGACTCTAGTCTCTATTTTTATTATTCAGCATTATATATTTAAAAGACTACAAGAAGCCTTCTTCTGTCGGTCCATCTTGCTCGGGCTCATCAAATCCGCCAACCTCTTGAGCCTCCCCTTCTTGATTATCTCGCTCCTGACCACCTGAGGTACTACCGTGGGCTTGGGATTGAACAGCCCAGTTGAGCCGATCAATATAACGAGAAATTTCACTCACCGTTCGCATTTCGAAAAGTACTCGCAAAGAAATCTCAATACTAAACTCCTTACGCAACTTTGAGATCACTCTTGCCGCTAACAAAGAATGTCCACCTAGGTCAAAGAAGTTATCAAAGATCCCGACCTTCTCGACATTTAGCACATCACGCCAAATATTCGCCAACCGAATTTCCGTATCCGAAGTAGGTACAACATAATCTTGTAAGTTCTGTGAGGCCGGTTGTGGCAACTTTTTCCGATCAACCTTTCCATTTGGCGTTAGGGGCCACTTATCTAGAATAACTAGGTTATTTGGCACCATAAAATCAGGAAGTGACAGATACAAACTTTCGATGATTGTTTTAGGTTCAACATTAGAAAAGTTCTTATCCAATACAGCATAAGCAACTATAGAATCACTATCAACAAGGGCTAACGCATCAATAACAGCATCTTGCTCGCGAATAGCGAATTCAATCTCTCCGAGTTCTATTCGAAGACCTCTTACCTTTACCTGAAAATCTTTTCGCCCAACGTAGGAAATCTGTCCACTTTCCGAAAGCAATCTTGCCAAGTCCCCTGTCTTGTACAGTAAACCTTCACCGAAAGGGTTTTTAACAAAGGACAAGTCTGTTAACTCTTGATTTCCAATATAGCCCTTACCGACAGCTTCACCACCTACACACAGCTCTCCTACAAGACCCGGTGCAAGACGTTGATTTCGTGCATCGACAATATACAGTTCAACATTAGGGATTGCTTCACCAATGGGAAGCTCGGTGATGGGTTGTTCTTCAATAGATAGCTCAGCATCATCTGTAACAGAGCTACCTCCCGGCGAGTAGGAATACGATGCAACGACATCAGTACACTCGGTGGGCCCATAGCTATTGATTAATGTGACATTACCATGGTCCGTTTGTAGCCATTGATTAAGTGTCGGTAAGCGAATAGCTTCTCCTCCCAGCACCACATGACGGAGGGAGGTAAACGGATACCCCTTAAGATCGCCGTCCTCTACTAATGGATAAAACGCACTAGGTGCACAGTTAATCCAGGTAATTGATTCCTCAGCTAATGTTTTTGCAATAATATCTGGATCATACTGATCCATTTCAGGAATAACTAACCGTGCGCCTGAACAAAAAGCAGCCCAGGGGTTTTTCTGTGTTAAGTCAAAACCGACGGAGCTTACCAATAAACATGTATCAGCGTGATCAATATTCAGCGTATCAATATACCAACGCAATAGATTGCTAACACCACGATGATAAACACCAGCACCCTTTGGCTTACCCGTTGAACCGGAGGTGTAAATCACGTACATCAACGAACCAGGAGTAGGATGGCATGATGATGAATCAAAATCAGAAAATCGTTGCAAGTCATCAACTACGCCTTCAACTAACACCGTACTACTACCATGAGATCCTTCACCAATACGCGAAAGTACACAGGCCTGAGTGATGGTAAGCGTAGCATCTGAGTCTTCGATAATATAATTGATGCGTTCAGCAGGATAACCCGCATCAACCGGCACATATACTGCACCTAGCTTTAAAATACCCAATAACACTGGGTACAACGCTAACCCGGGGGTAAGGCAAACAACGATACAATCACCCTGTTTTACCCCTTTATTTTCTAAAAGCCCTGCCCATTCGCGACTTTGTATATCCAGTTTTGAATAACAAATACTTGAATTAGCGCATTTCACTGCAACAGAGTCGGGTGAACGCTCACACTGTGCAACAATCGCATCAACAATTGTTGCGTTTGAACCTATTGCTGTATCAACTGTTATGTCATTTTTAGAAACAGGCAATGCATCCACTGCCAACGACAAGGTCTCGTTAGGCAACAAAAAACCCAGTGCATTTAACGACGATGTACCAGATAGAACTTGTTGACTCAAACACTGCAAGCGAGACAGAAAATCCAGCGAAGTAAATGTCGAGGTATTAAATATGAACTGAAGAACAAACTGATCCTCATATTCTTGGGCAATAAATTGCACCGGGCCATCTTGAATTTGAGGGTGAGGCAACATTGTTACCTTTTCACCGTTCCAGGTCACCTCTGTAATAAAATTATAATAATTATACAAGAAGTCCTGTTCGCCACGGGGCAGTGTCTTTCGCTGTGCTAGCTGTGAAATCTTATCGTAACGTCGAGCACCCATTTTGTATGATTGTAAAAAAGAGATCACCTCCTCAAACGTACCATTATCAGTGAGCAATCCACCAGGAACAATCATCGGCAAGGTCTGAAAAAAACAACCAAAAGTATGCCTGAATTGCTTAGATCGCCCACCGACTATTTCATTAAAATAGAAATTATTCTGAGGTCGGCAGTAATAATGCAACATCAGGAGATAAAGCGCCTTGAAATACGTTGCTGGATGCACCCCTAATGTTAAACAATGCTGCTTTATATTTTCAAATTCGGATTTATCGATAATGAGAGTTTCTTCAGTTCGATCAGAAGCAGATCGTATCAAAGGCATTGAAAACTGAAGCGCTTCAACATCTACACACTGTTTTTTCCAGTACGTTATTGTTTTTTCAGTATCAAATACCTGACGACTACGGATAACATGCTCATGAACATTATCATTAAAATCCGTTACCGGCGCGCCTTTAACAAGGTCACCAAAAATCGTAAAAAGATCCTGAAAACTGTTATATACCGCAGCACCATCAGCTATCAGATGGCAAGCAGATAACACCAATAGCGTTCGGCCCCCATCTAATTTGAAAAAATTAAAACGAAAAAGGTCATCATTAAACAAATCGTATGGCTGATAAACAGCGTTTTCTACCAGTGTAACAATAGCCTCATCAGACCAGGTTTTATCTGAATAATCACACACCTGAGGGGAAAGAATTCGGTCTTCATCAATTTTAAAATAGGCGACATCCAAATAGGGAAGTTCACTAGATACAACTTGTGCTTTCATCAGCGGGTGTTGCAACACCAAATGTTCAAATGCTTTTTGACACAATGCAACGTCAAACTCTTGATTGAAAATACAACTAGAACCCATACTATTTCGTAGACTCAAAGGCTCACTAATAATATCCAAATAAACATCCCGCTCTATTGGGCTTAGAGGGGAAAGGTTAACGCTGCTATCATCGCAATTAAACGCTTTTTTTAGTTCACTTGGTGAAACCAATGAGATTGTTGAGGTACTATTATCAGGGTCTTCTAGTAACTGTTCCAATACATGACTATAGTGCGTAGCCATCAAACGAATAGTTTCTACTGAAAACAAATCCGTGTTGTACTCCATTACCCCGCCAATACCTTCCTCTCGCTCTTCCAACAGCAATGTTAACTCATACTTTGCAGTCTTATGCTCCCTCTCAATTAGTTCAACGTCCAACCCTGGCATAGAAAGTGATTCAAGATTTGGCATATTCTGCAATGCAAAGGCTACCTGTGCACCAGGAGCATAATTACCTCCTCCACTCATCTGCAAAGTATCAACCAGCACATCCATTGGCATATCTTGATGCACAAACGCCCCGAGTGCGGCTTCTTTTATCGATTCAATAAATGCCCGTCTAGTGGGATTTCCATGTTGACGACCACGAATGATAATACCATTTACAAAAAAACCTATAAGTCCTTCAATCTCATACTGGTTGCGGTTTGCGATAGGAATCCCAACACAAACATCGTCTTGATGTGTATAGCGCCCCAACAATATCTGATAAGCCGACATAAGCACCATAAAGGGAGTGACGGCATTCTCGGTGCAATATAAAGCTAATTTTTTAGTGGTCTCGATGCCTATATTGATATCAAGGTGGGCACCATTAAACGTAGGTTTTTCTGGGCGAGCAAAATCAGTTGGTAATCGTAATACTGCGGGAGCGCCTTCTAAGGTATCAACCCAATAATGCTTTAGATGTTCTAAATTATCACCTGACAGCCACTCGCGTTGCCAAGCAGCGTAATCTTCATATTGTATTGATAGAGCAGGCAATCGCTCGGCATTATCGAGTGCAATTTCTGACGTTAGCACTTGTTTTGACAATAGTGCAGCGTCATGACCCGCATTTGACAGTAAAACCTTCAACTCATTAACCAGCACACCCATTGACCAGCCATCTGAAACGATATGATGCATATTCAACATCAATACGTGCTTATCATTGCTACAATCAATTAATTTTGCAACAAAGAGCCAGTCATTTGCCAGGTCAAAATGTTTTTCTGAATACTCATCGATTGCATCAATAATACGAAAATCTTGAGAAAAACAGCTAGATTCATCACCATTAATAGCGATCTGGCCTCTTTCCATGCACCACTGTGATGAATCTTTATAGTTTGTGGCGGGCTCACCATCATGTTCGACATACTGGGTACACAGCACGGCATGACGGCTTAGTATGATGCGAAATGCTTGCTCTAGCGCTTCAGCAGACACCTTGCCGCGAAGAAGTAGTACAACCGGTAAATTATACGCTGTCGTGTTGTTGTCGAGTTGATCAACAAACCATAATCGATGCTGAGAGAAAGAAAGCACCTTTTTCTCATTCGCGCCTTGGGACGTTATAGCCTTAGGGGAATTCACTCCAGACTGAGAGTCTCTAGCATCCTCAATCCTAGAAGATAGCAAATGAATGGTTGGAGATTCAAACAATATCTTTAGCGACAGTTCAAGGTTAAATACCTTTCTAATCCGACTAATAACCTGCGTTGCCAGTAAACTGTGTCCTCCGATCTCGAAAAAGTTTGCGTTGACACTAATAACATCAAAACCCAGCACTTCTTTCCAAATAGCATAAACCTGAGTTTCATCATCAGTGGACGGCGCTACAAAGTCTCCCGCTGCCGCCTCACAAAAATCTGGTTTAGGTAACGCTTTCTTGTCCACCTTACCATTGGCGGTGAGCGGAAATTTATCAAGTGCAATAATTTGAGTCGGTATCATATACTCTGGTAGATGTTGAAAAAGATACGACTTTAATTCTGCAGTATCAACGCTACTATCAACGCTACTATCAACGCTACTATCAACGCTACTATCCGCGTCACTTCCAACATTCCCGTTAACATTCTCGTTAATATTGCCATCAACATAAGCAACAATATGTTTTTGCCCATTTGCATCAGCATAAACAGACGCCACACTGCTATTTACATTGCCATGACTCGTGAGAGTAGATTCCACCTCTCCTAGCTCTATCCGGTAACCTCTAATTTTCACCTGGTCATCGGCGCGCCCTAAATACTCAAGCACCCCAGCATTGGCATCACCTCTAACGTAACGACCAATGTCCCCTGTTTTATAAAGTCTGCTTAGGGATTCGATAGATTCAGAGCCAGTCAACGAAGGTGGTACGGGCAAAAAACGCTCCCGAGTTAGCTCTAGACGATGCAAATAGCCCACAGCAAGCCCTGCCCCACCTACGTACATTTCCCCTGCCACACCCTTAGGTACCAGCTGGAGATCTTCATCTAGAATATGTAAGGATAAATCATCAAGGGGTCGACCAATAAGACTACGCTTATTGATCACATCAGCTTCACTGATTTTATGGTAAGTCACATGAACGGTCGTTTCAGTAATACCGTACATATTAATCAATGCAGGGGAATCAATGCCGTGTCGGCCAATCCAGCTCTCTAATGCAGAAAAATCGAGAGCTTCGCCACCAAAAACCACATAACGTAAAGAGAGCTTTTTAGATTCACCTTCGTTAATACATAACGCCTCATCTTCTTTAATAAGATGGGTAAATGCAGTAGGAGTCTGATTTAAAACGGTAACGCCTTCATTTTGAAGCAACCCATAAAACTCTGCAGGAGCCTGTGCGATCACCTTCGGTACGATAACTAGACGCCCGCCAAATAATAGTGCCCCCCACATTTCCCATACGGAGAAATCAAACGCGTAGGAATGGAACATTGTCCAAACGTCGCTATCGTTAAATCCAAAATCTGAATCGGTTGTATGAAAGAGCCTCTCAACATTGCCATGAGGTATTTGAACACCTTTTGGCTTTCCAGTTGTTCCTGACGTGTATATTACGTAAGCAATAGCAGTGGTATCATGGTGTCTATCCAGATCACTATTATCAGTAGACCGATTACACTCATCAACATCAACACAACATCGCCCCGTAAGAGGAAGATTGTTCTTTGATTCGTCATCAACAATAACAATATTTATTTGTGCGTCATCTAGAATAAACTGAACTCTATCTTTGGGATTTGTAGGATCAACCGGTACATAAGTCGCACCCGTTTTTAACACAGCAAGAATTGCAATAACCACATTTGACGTTCGTTCTAAACTTATTCCAACATAAGTGCCAGTTTCAACGCCCTGTTCTTGCAAATGCCTCGCTAGCACATTGGCTTTATTGTTTAGTGTTTCGTACGTTAATGATTTAGTCCCATCCGTTATTGCTACGTGACGCGGATAACGCGCTACGCTTTGTTCAAACCAACCATTTAAAGTAAGTTTAGTTTTAACGCCTTCTAATTTAGCATTAGTCGGGGCACCTAAAAGGTTGCTTTTTTCCTCTACAGAAAGATAATCCACTTGAGCAATTGTTTGCTCTGGGTCAGCTATCACAGATTCCAAATACGACACGTAATGGCTGCACATTTGGGTTGCTGTATTAGATGAATACAAATCAGTCGAATACTCTAGCTCACCGGAAACAGAACCATCAAGTTCCTCCACCAATGTCATTGTAATATCCATCGGAGAGGTATTTCTTTCTATATTCAGTGCTTCGACGGTAACACCAGGCAATTTTATTTTTGTTCCACCTGGCGTATTTTGCAATACAAACATCACTTGAAAAACTGGGGTATGACTCATATCCCGAGAAACGCCTAACGCATCAACAATACGCTCAAAAGGAATATCTTGATGGTCGTAAGCATCCATTGCAGTAGAGCGCACTTGCGATACATAATCG
Organism: uncultured Gammaproteobacteria bacterium; assembly: GCA_913063125.1. GTDB lineage: Bacteria > Pseudomonadota > Gammaproteobacteria > Pseudomonadales > Ketobacteraceae > 42-54-T18. The sequence continues at coordinate 9,802 of CAJXZM010000023.1, forward strand.
AGAAAGGTCACTTTTTCTATAATCGGTGTTCGTAATGCCAAGGTATTAACAAAAAGCCCTAACGTTCCCTCTAGTTGAGAGTTCGCTCTGTTAGCTATCGGTGTACCAACCGAAAAGTCCGATTGTCCGGTATAGCGATACAAAAAGGCATTAAATGCTGATAATAAAACCATGAAGAATGATGCATTTTTCTGCTTTGCAATACCCTTAACATTTCCCACTACGTCATTTTGAATACCAAAGGAAACCACACCACCAACGGGACGCTTAACAGGTGGTCTAGTTGAATCTGTAGGTAATTCTAAAACCGGAACCTCTTTCAGCTGTTTCGTCCAATAATCTAATTGTGTTTTTTCTTTTTCACCTGTCAGCCACGATTTTTGCCAATAGGCAAAGTCCACGTACTGAATATTCACAGGAGGCAACGTATCAGGCCCTCCCGAAACACTTGTCCCATACAATGAGGATAACTCTCTCACCATAACCGCAGCTGACCAGCCGTCAGAGATAATATGATGCATCGAAATCATTAACACATGTTTATTGTGTTCTATACTTAGCAAACCCGATCGAAACAACTCGTCTGAGGCTAAATCAAACGGCCGGTCTACAAACATAGTAAAGGTTTCAGCAAGTGTTTTGCCATTCAAAGAATGACTCGACAAAACAAAATCAACGTCGTTGTGAATACACTGTGACGGTACGCCGTCGACCTCAGAAAATGTTGTTCTCAGAGATTCATGGCGATTTATCAGCTTTTTTATGGCTAGCTGAAGTGCAGGTACGTCAAGATCCCCTGAAATATCAAGTGCTGCTCGTATGTGATAGGCGGTATTGCCCGGCTCCAATTGAGCCAGAAACCACATACGTTGCTGCGCATAGGATAGAGCCAAATCACCTTCGCGTGATACTACAGGAATCAGGTCATCTTTTTTTGTCGCTATCTGCACACTCGGTAGAAACTGAATTAACTCGGACTTATTGGCTACAATTTCATCTTTTAACGCTTTTGTTAGAGCACCTTTTGGCGCTTTAAGTTTTAATTGTCCATCATCAACCCATACTTTAATTCCGGCATTATTAAGCTTTGATACGATATCGTAAACCGTCATAAAGTAAATTCCTCAAATTCATCATTGTCATCTTCACTGCTTTCATCGTCACAACCGGTTTGGCCGCTATTCTCGGTCACATCAGGAGACGGCATGACTGCTGGCATAACTACCGCAATAATTTCAGCAACGGTAGCTATCGTTGTTGCTTCAAATAACGTTCGTAAACTAATGTCAATTTCCATTTCTTCTCGTATTCTGGCCACAACCTGAGTAACCAACAAACTATGGCCACCGAGATCAAAAAAATCGTCGTTGACAGATACTCGCGTCAGACCCAACACATCTTGCCATATATCAACCAATTGCTGCTCAATCGCATTTTTAGGCGTAACATATTCGTTACTGTCATAACAAAACTCATCGGGTTCTGGCAACTGATTCTTATCAACCTTTCCATTGGCATTTAATGGCAACTTCTGAATAAACACAAAGGCAGCAGGTACCAAATAATCTGGCACTCTATTTTTCATCTCCTTTTTCAAGGAGTGGACACTAAGCTCAGTTTCAGCATCCAACAGCACGTAAGCCACCATGTGCTTATCGTTTTGTTGGTTCTGCCTCACTAAAACACATGCATCACTAACACCCGGAATAACGTTAAGGTGATTTTCTACTTCACCTAATTCAATACGAAACCCTCGTATTTTTACCTGATCATCAATACGCCCTAATATCTCTATGTCGCCATTACTCAAATATCGACAAACATCACCCGTACGGTAGAACGTTGAGCAGCTTTGCTGATTACGTGAATCTGACAAATAGGGGTTTGGGGTAAAAACAGAATCCGTCAGCTCATTTTGATTAAGGTAGCCGTCCGCAACACCACGACCTCCCACATAAAGTTCACCAGGAACACCAATAGGGACGGGGCGCTTCATCGCGTCCAGAATATAGGTTGTTGAATTCGAAATAGGTTTTCCGATTGGCACGTTCAACGCAGACTCATCTAACGTTGTTATAGGGTAAAAAGTAGAAAAGGTGGTATTTTCCGTAGGACCGTATACGTTAACCAATTGTTGAGGGGACGCCTTACCTTCCTTCCCACACAATACACGCCGTACCTGCTTGGGATCTGCAGCCTCACCACCAAACAACAATGTGTCTACATTAGAAAAGATATCCACTTTTTGTTTAGTTAACAAATTAAACAACGCTACTGTAATGAACATTGCCTTTATTTTTTTTGTTTCTAACGCCAGAGAGAACTTTTCAGCATCTAGCAACGTATCTTTATCAAACCCTACAACTTCACCACCATTTAATAACGCCCCCCAAATATCAAACGTTGCAGCATCAAACGATACATTTGATAGGTGAGCAATCGCATCACCAGGAAGTATGTCGACAAAATTAGTGTCCATCACTAAACGGGATACTGCTTCTTGGGAAACACAAACACCTTTTGGCGTTCCTGTAGACCCTGATGTATAAATAACATAAGCCAACGTAGATGAATCAGCCGGAATCTTCGGGTTATCAATGGTTTTTTTGGCAACGCCGTTAGAAAGGGTCGCTGACAGAGTTTCCCAGACTAATAGCGTAGAATGATTATCGCTCTTATTATCATCCGAGCATTGGGTTAATTTTCTGATTTTTGGTTCATCGTTACTACAAGTAATCAACACTGATGCCGCAGTATCGGACAACATATATGCAATTCGATCTTCTGGATAGGATGGATCAATAGGAACGTAAACACCGCCTGCTTTTAATACCGCAACCGTTGATATAATCATGGGTAACGAACGCCCCATCACCACAGCAACTTTATCACCAGGAACAACTCCCGACGATATAAGCTCATAGGAAACCTGATTTGAGAGTTCATTAAGCTGCTGGTATGACAGTTTTTCTTCATAAAAAGAAACCGCAACATTGTCTGGATAGCTATCGACTTTCTCCTCAAATAGGCTAACCAAAGAGATTCCAGATGGGTACGATGTTTCTGTTTTATTCCATTCTGTCGTTACCTGCGAGATCTCCGATTTTGTTAACCATGGCAAATCTTGCAACTGTGTATCCGGCTGATCTGCCACACCCTTCAGCATAACAATTAAATGCCCGAGCATTCGCTTAACATCATCTTCATCAAACAAACTATCGTTATATGACATTTTGAAGGTAAGTGTCTTGCCGGGAATAACAATTAACGTTAATGGATAGTTCGCGTGCTCAATGAGAGTAACTTCAGTCAGTTTAATGGGTAAGTAATCAAAAAAGCTTTGATCCATCGGGTAATTTTCGAAAACCACAATAGAATCAAACAAAGCCTGCTTGCTGGACACTTCTGATACTGATTGAACATCAACCAAGGGGACGTGTTCGTAACGGCGCATCTCCACTTGCTGTTGCTGCAAACCTTTCAACCATAAGGAGAAAGATAACTCACCGTCAACTTTGGTTCTTAATGGCAGCGTATTTATAAATATACCTACGGTTTGTTCTACATCCCGTAGCTCAGCGGGACGCCCCGATACCGTTGTTCCGAAAACCACATCATTTTCTCTTGAATAACGACTTAGCAAGAGAGCCCAAGCGCCTTGGACTATCGTGTTTAACGTAAGGTGTTGGTCATGAGCAAGTCGATTCAGAGATTGAAGTGCACCTTCATCTAACTCAATAATGGATTCTTTCCACTGAGCATGAGTAGATTCTTGTAGAGAGATTGTTTTCATTTGCGGAAAACTATTGGGAGCACTAAAGCCGCTCAAATATTCTCGCCAATAGGCTTCTGCTTCAAGTTTAGGTTGTACCGATAACCAACGAATGAAGTTTTGATACTGCGGAACTGCGCCTGACGGTAATGGATTGCCAGTTAATAAATCAGAATAGGTCTGCATCACCTCACCAAGTACCAAAGGCAGTGACCAACCATCAAGAAGAATATGCTGAAATGTCCAAACTAATCGTTGTTCTTGGTTCGGTAACATAAACCAAGAAAAGCGGAATAACCCAGGATCTGAAAAAACAAACCCTTTTGCTTTATCAGCGACAAGCCATTCCGAAAATGTCAGATCTCGATCTGCCTGAGTCCAATCATATACCTCTATATCAACATCAACGTTATCAAACACTACCTGTATTGGTTTTTGTACTCCTTTATGAACAAACGCAGTACGCAAAATATCATGCCTAGCCACAACGCGTTGCCATGCTTTCGTCAAAATCCCTAGATCAACTCCCCCTTCAACCTGAAGCTCCATTTGATCAATATAAAATGCAGACTCTGGCTGATATACGCTGTGAAATAACATACCCTCTTGCATAGGACTTAATGGGTAGATCGATTGAATATTGCCAACGGTAAAACCATCACTTTGCTGCAATATGTTTCTTACCATATGATCAAGCCCAGTTTGGTCAGTATCAATCAAAGGCACATCAGAAGGTGTAATCCCTTTACTCTCTTCCTTTAAACAGTGGTTAATTAGCGTCGACAGTAAATCAATATAGCTATTTGCTACACGAGAAATTGTGGTTTCATTATGAATATCAGAATTGTACGACCAGAACGCCTTGAACTGCCCATTCTCTATTCGACAGTTTATATCGAGCAGATGTTGCCGCTTTAACTTTCCCCCGCACATATCACCAACAGGTTCGTTGGTTGGATAAGAGCAATCATCCTGAGTAACAATGTTATCCAACTGGCCAAGGTAGTTAAATACGATTTCTGGTGTCGGTATCGATAATAGCTGCTGGCTAATTTCATTAGCCGACATATAGCGCAACAAGCCAAAACTAAATCCTCCATCGCCATCACCAACCTGTCGCATTTGTTCTTTGACTGATTGAATCAATGTCCCATAATTATTAGGATTCGTAAAATCTATCTCATGAATATCAAGCAATACTGGAAAGACGCTAGTGAACCAACCTAATGTCCCGGTTACATCCACTGATGTTGATATGTTTTCACGACCATGACTTTCCAATTGAAGATACACTTTACCCGTAGCGTTAGCACTTTGAGGCCCATGTACGACTCTGTCCTTTTCTACGTCAGATGCCCATTGACTAATGGTCATTGCCAACGCAGATAGCAGCACATCCTCAATGTCCGTTCTATAGGCACCATTTACTTGTGAGAGCAGCTTCTTCGTTTGACCTACATCAAGCGAGGCTACGTATTCATTTATCTGGCTATAGGTGTTATCTGAAGAGCTATTATCTAAAGAATTGTTATCCGTAGGTAGTTCTGTGTATGTCAAAGCACTCAGCGCACACCAATAATCTAGCTTATCCAACACCACATTCGTTTGTGAATACTCTACAAGGGCTTTTCCCCATTGCTGGATAGATGTCGTTTTAAGCCCTAAATCCAACACTTTCCCATCGGAGATGTTGGCCAAACCCACATTGATGTCGTCCATCAATATTCGCCAGGAAACCACATCGATAAGCAAGTGATGCACTACCAACAATAGTCGGTTATCTTGACCTCCTGGTGTTTTTATAAAACCAAAAGAAAATAAATCGCCACTGTCGAATTCAAAACTCTTATGCAGTTCATTTGCAAAATCAACAATTATTGTATCTTTACTATTCCAGTCATTCTCACTAATTGTGAGGTGTTCTAGTGTCACTCCCTCAACGTCGACTGAATGAATTCGTTGCACCCAACCATCACCGCTATTCCCGCTATTTTCTGGGTGGTCATTATAAAACTGACCACGCAGCCCATCATGTTTCTCTAGCAAAGCAGCCATTACGTGTTCTATATCAGATTCAGAAAAAACATCTTTAATGCCAAGCAACAAGCCATGATTAAAGTGCTCTTTATCTTCTCTGTGCTCCTCCATAAACCACTGTTGAATGGGCAGCATGGGGACCTCACCATTAACAGCACCTTGCTCTGCGATGATACTAATACGCTCAGAAGAGGCAATGCTTGCGAGCTCAGCAATCGTAGGATGCTCAAACAAGTGCTGAGGCTGCAAGTGAAGGCCCACTCGCTTTGCCCTACTGATGATTTGAATGCTGATAATAGAATCACCACCCAATTCAAAGAAATTGTCATTCACCCCAACCTTTTGGCCACCAAGTACCTCAGACCAAATCAGTGCAAGTATTTTTTCTTGATATGTCGTTGGCTCGACATAATCAGCGTCACCTGCAAGACTTTCAGGTTTTGGCAATGACTTTTTGTCAACTTTTCCATTCGCTGTTAAAGGTAATTGATCCAACAGAACAAATGCGCTTGGTACCATATAGTCAGGTAACAGTAACTTCATAAAATGACGAAGTTCTTTCACGGATTCCAGGGATTCAGGCGTTTGCGCAGCCACTTGACCAGGCATTTCATTATCAAACACACAATATGCCACCAATATTTTGTGGCCCGGCTGGTCCTCTCTCGCAATAACAATCGCTTCCGAAACACAAGGGTGCTTCAAAAGGTTCTTTTCAATTTCACCAATTTCAATACGAAAACCTCGTATCTTAACTTGGTCATCGATACGCCCAAGATACTCAACGTTGCCTTCAGTGTTTACACGAACCCAGTCCCCCGTTCGATACAATCGACCAAACTCAGAATGCTCCAAAAACACAGTATTCGTTAACTCGGCACGATTAAGGTACCCTTTAGCAACACCGTCACCACCAAGATAAAGCTCACCCGATACACCGATAGGCATTAAGTGCTGATTCTTATCTAGCACATATAACGTTGTATTTGATATAGGCCGGCCAATAGGGACCGTTAAACACTCCTGTTCACACCCAGTTACCTCATACCAAAGACTAAAAACGGTATTTTCAGTAGGTCCATAAATATTAATCAAATGATTGGGCTTGGCATCACGATAAACCTTAGCCACTAAATTGGGGTCACACGCCTCCCCACCAAACAGCACAACACGAAATTGCTTAAATATTTCTACCTTATAAATAGCGTAGTAATGAAACAAAGCAGTGGTAATAAACATGACCGAAACGCGTTTCTCGGAAAAATATTGCACTAATTCATCGTCTGATAGCAACACATCCTTGTCAACAACAACAGCTGTTGCACCGTTTAACAACGCCCCCCAGAGTTCAAACGTTGCGGCATCAAAAGATACATTGGATAAATGTGTAACATTATCCGTTGGTGCAATTTGAATATAATTGGAGTTTTTGCAGAGTCGTGACACCCCTTTATGGTATACACACACACCTTTTGGTTGCCCGGTTGAGCCAGAAGTGTAGATAACATATGCTAACGATTCAGCGGTTGAATCCTCATCATGTACGCTAGTAGACGGCATATTTTCTAAAGAAAACTTAGTCAACATTGAAATAAAACCAACATCATCTAAACAGGCATGAACCCAACTATTATCGTTATCTGAGGCGGCAGGTAGATTTTTTTCAAGTGTTTTCTGAGTTAATACAATAGAGACATGACAATCCTCTAACATATAAGCCAAACGATCTGACGGGTAACCAGGATCAAGCGGTACATAAGCCGCACCGGTCTTCAAAATAGCCAATGCACCAATCATCATATCAAAAGACCGGTCTAAACAAAGGCCAACGAAGTCTCCCTCGACAACACCTTGCGTTTCTAAATAACGGGCCAATCTATTTGAAGATTGATTAAGCTCTTGGTAACTAAGCGAATCTTCACCATGAACCAACGCAGGTTTTTTAGGCGTTAATAGAACCTGTTGTTGAAACTGTTCATGAATAGAGACATCCTCAGGGTATTCTACCTTCGTATTGTTCCATTCCTCGAGTTTAACCTCTTCATCCGGAAGTACGAAACGTAGTATTTGTGATTCCTTTTCTCCATTCAAAAGCTGTTCAATAACCACACCCATTCGCTCTAAAAAGCGACAAGGATTAAATTCATCTATATAGTAATAAGTGTTAAGCGAAAGGCCCTCATCTTCAATCTGTACAACCAGCTGAACTTGTTTTCGAGGGTGATTGGTATAACGATAAACATCAATAGCAGAATCATTTAGAGAAATAGTAGGAACAAAATCGATAAAATTGTAAATAAACTCCACATCTTCTGAAGGGGCGAGTTGCTTCGTCTCCCCTATCGAAAGCTTCTCGTAACCACGCATCGATTTTTGAAAACGCCGAGACCCTGAAAAGATGTCATCCACTGTTCCATTCAAAACTTGAGGATCAAACACAAAGGGTATTTGGTTAACGTACAAACCCAAGCTTAATTCATGACCTTTGGGGCGAAAACTGTGAGCGCTGTGAATGACGAAAGGCTGGACCGGATTCCCGTATTTGTTTAGCAGCAATGCATAAATGCTACGAAAAAATATGGCTGGCGTTATCACGTTTTTACGACAATACTTTTTTATCCGATCAACCTGTGCAGCATCAAAAAGATACGTTTCTTTGATCACGCTATCTTCAGAACACTTATCTACACTCCTATATGCTTCCTCATCTTCATTTATTTTTTTAACGACCTTTAAAGAGATCGGTTCAACATTTTGTAAGTTTTCACTCCAAAACTCACGAATATCTTGCGTATCAAACTCATTATAGTATTCCTCAGCTAGCTCCAAATACTCTGACTGGCCAGAATCAGTAGTATTTCTGGTTACATCTCCTGCGAGGGCACGGTTATAGTCAGCAGACACTCGACTTAGGTGTGACGCTAGGCTAACGCCATCCATTAAAATGTGGTGGCATCCCATGGCAAAAACAGTTCTGTCATCGTCTAGGCGCCAAATACGGTACCGAACCAATTCAGTACTGTGAATATCGTAAGGTGCATAAATAAAATCACGAACAAGAGACTCTAACGCATCATCAGAACACGGCGTGCTCGTTAAATCTTTTACCTCAAGATTAAAACTTGTTTGAGTTGATACACACTGACAAGCAACATCATCGCCATGACTACTATTTTGATGTTGATCTTGATCTGAGCCCTCATAAATGCGTGTTCTCAACATCGGCTGTCGTTCTTGAAATGCTAACAATACTGCATTCCATACATCTACCTGAAAAGGCTGAGTGATGGAGATAGCGTAACCAATACAAACATCCAACGTATCAGGTTTTAGCACACTAGTAAGATACAGGTCTCTTTGCATTGGTGTTAATGGATAAACAGCTTCAACACCCAGGTGGCCTAATTTCAACGACGCCTTTTCAGTGGCTGCATGCGGTAAGACTGGGGGGGGCACTTCCTCCAGCATTTGTTCTTCCTCCGGCAACAGTTCGTTATCACGTTTCATATGGCTGCACCACTAACGTTACTTCCTTGCTTACCTTTCAACTCTTTATCACCCTCTTGATCAAGCTTTGCATCAAACTCACCGGCACACTTTTCGTCAAGCTCTGCATCCGGCAGATCGATATCAATATTCCTAATACCTTTATTCATCGCGCCCAACAAGATACTCACAAAGCAAACCAATCCATACAAACTAACCATTACCGCCACTCCACGCCCTGGCCCATAGCCGTATAGCTTTCCCAACCACAAAAATTGACCAGACATAAATTGGGATAATGCTGTTGAATCCATCAAAAGTGGTTCGAATATATAATCTGCTAAAAAACCCGAAGAAACATAAGCAAGAGGGGCTACAACACCAATCACCATATTTCTGAAACTAAATAGTCGCCCTTGCATAGTCACATCTACTTTTCGTTGCCATATAGATTGGCTGCACGCCATAAATACTGGGTATGCTGCCATCGCAAAAAACACACCACCAGAAAATACATAGGTTGAAGGGACTATCGGGAATAACATAATTAGCAGTGAGATAACGAGGCCAGAATACAATACACCATGGATATTTTGTTTGGGGCCTCCCCAAGCCATCATAAATATCCCACCAAACAACATGCCTGCCCCCCCTACTGACATAACAACACCAAGTTCGGCTTTATTTGCAAACCCTAGCACGACGGGTATCACCAATACCTGAATCGCAGCCAAATTAAAATTTACGGCTGCTGTAAGCCCCAACAACAGTAATAACGCAGGTTTACTGCGTAAGTAATACCATGCGTCTTTTATTTCATCAATGATACTTGTGTTAGATGGTTCACCCTCATTATGTATCGCAGGAATCGCTGCAATAAGAAGCGTCGTAATGCCAATAACAAACGTCACTAGATTTAAAGCAAAAACCCACTGTAGCCCGACCCAATGAATCAAGGCACCCGCGAGTGCAGGTGCAATCAACTGCACCATACCAAAGGTTGTAGCAAGCGCACCGTTCGCTTTACCTAAATCATTTTTGTTCACTAACAAGGTAATAGTCGCCATGAACCCTGGGCGCAAGAAAGCCATAAAGACAGCGCTAAGCGTTACCAACGCGATAATATGCCACACCGCCAGCATATCAAACCAGTACAAAAAGGCCCCAACAAATGTACACAGTGCAGAACCTAGCTGTCCTAGCACAAGCGTTCTTTTACGAGGCCAGCGATCAATTAGTGCACCGGCAATAGGTGAAAAAAGCAACGTTGGTAACGCGCCAGCAACAGCGACCAACGTAAAATCCATTACTGAACCCGCTTCTTCATAAACCCACACACTCAGGCCAAAATTGGTCAACGAGGTGCCAAGAAGCGACATGGCCTGTCCGGCTAATATGAAATAAAATATCTTCACTATTACTGCTTTATCCTTTAATCAGGCTAATCGCTATACCTGTACAACAGTGGGGTTATGACCGCTACGATCAAATCAAGGAATTCTATTTTATGACGCATCACAAATACACCTCGACGGCCCCAACTTGGGAGGTAGCACCTAGTTTTTTATTATCTTATTAATAGCTAACGCTATTTCTCCTACATATGGCGCCTGTAGAACACCTTCATGATCTGTTTTGATATACCGCTGATCTACTGTCGTACACAATGAAGTCCATAGTGTATCCGACTTAGCTCTTGGTTGTGTGCTCTGTTTTGTATCTAGTTGCTTATCATCCCCTGTCGTATTCTCAGCTGCTCCCTCAGTCGCACACCAGTGAATCAACCTTCCATCGTAATCAACCATTTTGTACTGCTCAAAAGCATGCTGATGAGCAAGAAATACTGACATCCGTGACGTCAGCTCTTCTCTACTTATATCCGCTGGAAGCGACCCCGAACTGACAAGTCTATCAATAACAAACTCTATACGAGCCTCAGCAGAGAGCGCATTTACGGTTGCGCGATCAACATCGATAATAGCACCTAATTTTTCGACGATAAAATCAACATCATTCACTTTATTGGTTTCAGAGGGTATGTAGGTATCCAACAAGAAGACAGCCTCAACGCGACTTCCAATGCTCCGTAAGCGGCGAGCAATTTCAATCGCGATAAGCCCCCCCATAGACTGGCCACAAAGATAATAGGGCCCAGAAGGTGAAACCTGTTTAATCTGCGCTACATAAACATCAGCCATTTCACCAATATCTGACAATGGTGACTGCTCTGCCATAAAACCTCTCGCCTGAAGGCCAAAAACGGATATATCAGACGATAATTCGCGCGCCAATGTTGAGTATGCCAACACTTCACCACCAACAGCATGAATACAAAACAGAGTTTTTTCATTCACTCCGCTGTCACTGCCTTCTGCATCACCTTCAACACTAGCATTAGCAGAGCGCAACCTAACAAGGTAAGACCAATTATCTTCGGAGGATTGACCTGGATAGGTTTGTTGTTCAATAAAAGTGGCTAACGGTGCGATTGTTTGCATTTGAAAAAGAGAAGCCAATGGTATTTGTATATCAAATTCACGTTCAATAGTAGACATCAAGCGAACCGCTAATATAGAGTGTCCGCCCAATTCAAAGAAATCGTCAGTAACCCCTACCTTTTCAGCACCAAGTACGCGTTGCCAAATATCAACCAGTGTTTTTTCGACGCGTGATTTTGGGGCTACGTATTGGGCTTCTTCTAAGGCATCTATCGGTAATGCTTGTCGATCAATTTTACCATTGGCATTTAGCGGCCATTGGGATAACTCAAACAATCTACTCGGAATCATATAGTCAGGCAAAAAGTTACGTAACACCGCACGCCAATCTGATTGCGCTAGTGAATTTGACTCACCACCACCTATTACATACGCTATTAGCAACTCATCCTTCATGAGCACTAAGCTGTCTTTAACATCATCCAATTGGCATAATGCATTCTCAACTTCACCCAGCTCAATGCGCAATCCCCGGACTTTCACTTGAAAATCATTTCGTCCAACATAGAGCAAAGAGCCTTCTTTATCCTGGCACACCAGGTCCCCCGTTAGATACATAATATCATTGGATAATACGCCAGGTACAAAAGCAGCCTCAGTCAGGTCTGGTTGATGTAAGTACCCTTTCCCAACCCCCTGACCGCTAATGGCCAATTCACCCGTTAAACCTTGAGGTAATAAATGATGGTGTTTATCAACCACCCATAATTGCACATTATCATTTGCTCGCCCTAGGGGCACAGGGTTGTTATAGAACACATCCGGTTCTTCGATGGGGTAAAACGCTGCAATATCGGTACATTCCGTTGGGCCATAACTGTTAATCACCTGGCAATAGCAATCTGGGTGTTCTAACCAAGATTTCAACGCCTGCATACGAATAGGTTCTCCCCCAAGAATAACGCTTTTTAGCGTAGATAAATCCTGTAAAGCGCTCTTTTCCGTACACCTATCAACTAATGGATAAAAAGCACTTGGAGCACAGTTAACTCGAGTAATTTCGCAATGCTTTATGGTATCAACAATTATTTTGGGGTCGTATTCATCAGCATCGATAAAGTGTAGTGTGCCACCCGTTAACAGAGGTGCCCACAAATTTTTCTGCGTCAAGTCAAACCCAATCGCACTGATGACCAGGTGCTGCTCTGATGCATCAAAGGCAAACTCCTTGCAATACCACTGCTGAAGGTTAAATACATTATTTTGGTCTACTAGAGCACCCTTAGGCATACCTGTAGAACCTGAGGTATATATCACGTAAAACAACGCATCTGCATCAATGGATGCCTGTTCGAAGGAGCCGCAATTATCGACCGATTCACTTTCCAAAAGCTGCAACGCGTCAGGAAACATTACGTTATGTTGGATTTTATCATCGGTTAAAACAAATTTGGCCGAAGAATCATCATCCATAAAGCGAAGGCGTTCTTTGGGGTGTTTGGGATCGAGCGGTAAATATGCGGCACCTGTTTTTAACACCGCCAAAAGTGCGACCATCAACTCACAACCAAGGTGTAAACACACCCCAACAACATCGCCAGCACCAACACCTTTACGCTGAAGTACTAGGGCCACGTTACTTGCTCTACGATCAAGCTCTGTATAGGTCAGTGAGCTATCGCCACAGGATACAGCGACGGCTTCCTTTGCATCACAAAGAGTGCGTTCTATTTGCTTGACCAGAGGTTCAAAACCTCTATCTTCTCTGGGCTTATTTTCACCTCTTTCATACTCAACAGCTGAAGACATCGCTTGACTGATTAATTGCGCTTCCTCATCAGGGCGTACAAGACTTAGATCACCAAGTTTTTCTTTTCCATCAAGTAGCTGCTGAGTAATCCACTCCATTCTTTCAAGAAAATCAAAATCCTCAAACAAGTGATCATAATAATGCAGAATAAGATGCAACTTATCATCTGCTAATTTCACAGACATTAACACATGACCTTCTACATCAGGTGGCAGTCCTACGTTATTCAGTGTTTGACCGTTAAAGGTAACTTCTTCGTAATACGCCTGATAGTTATAAAGAAAGGTCACTGGGCCTGGAGGTAAAATCGTCGCCTGAGCAAACCCTGAGATGTTCCGATAATCTTTTATTTCTTTTTGAAAACTTCTGGCATCAGCAAACACATCTTTCATCGTCATCTCACGCCCCAGCACTTTCTGGCGCATAAGATAAGGAATTTGCTGATAGAAACACCCTAAAGTCTCTGCACTTTCTCTCGTTCGACCAAGTGCTAACTCCATTACTTGAAAGTCTTGTGTCGTACCGCAGTAACTATTCAGTAGATAGCCATAAATACATTTAAAATAATGTGCAGGAGTAATTCGATTTTTACGACAATATTTTTTGATGTTCTGCCAAAAAACATCATCTAAAACAAGTTCTTTAGAAACTTTCGTGCCAGATTTTAGGGGCTTACTATTTATATTCTGAGTGTTGCTATCCGGTGCTTGGTTTACGTTATCTTTTCTGATACGAAACACTAAGGACTCTGCGTTGCTAAGGGTATTTCGCCAAAAATCAAGAGTACCTTTTTGATCCATATCCTGACGATCAGAAACGATATGATCCTTAAAGCGGTCCCGTGGTACATGTGAAATCGCATCCTCCACAGTTAGATTTGGATTTTGCTGTAAGGACTCATATACCGTAACGATAGTTTTAGCAAATTGGTTCATTGCAACACCATCAGTTGTTGCGTGATGCCCTACCATAAAAAACAAAAAACGCTCATCAGCCAATTTAACCAAACGATAGCGACTTAGGTGTCGACTACGTTTAACATCAAACGGGCGATATATGAATTGTTCTCCGAGCTCTTCTATATTTTCGTCACCAAGGGTATCAAGCGACAACAAATTCCCTTTCCAGTCCTTCTTATCCCAATCTCCTCTAGTCCAGTCTTCGTATTCGAAACTAACGTCAATCGTTTTCGGTATAACTTGATAAACAAGATCCATATATGTAAAAGGGGCTTCAACAAAATAGGATTTCAGCATACTCTGCGACTGGGATAGAGCATTGATCACTACATGCATCAACTCTGGATCAATGACAGAATTAAGTTCAGCCACACACCCCATACTATTTCTATGGCTATCTAAGTCCATAATCGAATCTAAATAAAGATCCCGCTGCATCGCCGTCACCGGCCAAACATTCTCCACCAACACGGGATCCAAATTCAATGCCACTATCAATTTCTCCTCACTTAGCCACTCCAGAGAGCGAGAAGGTGAGTCAATGTTTTCTATCATTGACTGGGCTAGTGCCATGTAATTATCAAGAAACGTTGTAATCGTATTCTGCGTAAATAGATCCGTATTATATTCAAGAAAAGCGGTAACGCCGCTTTCTGTCATTCTTAGTTCAAGCGTCATATCTAACTTGGCATCAACCTTATCCAAGCCTAGATTTTCAAATATCAGTGGGTATGACGCATCATCTGAACGTTCATCCAAACTACCATTGCCAGAAGCAGCCTTACCAACCACACCTTGATCCACCGACTGTAATAACTGAAATGCAACCTGGACTAATGGCGGAAACGCTGGGCTACGTTCAAAATCCAGCACCTGCAAAACCTTTTCTGCAGGTACATCGTAATTTGCAAAAGCATCTAGGACATGTTCGCGAGTGTTTTGTAATAATGAACTTACTGTTTTGTTGTCACTCATATCACCACGAATAACAACGCTGTTAATAAAAAAACCAATCACGCCTTGTAAATCAGCCAGCTCACGCCCAGCCATTGGAATACCCACTAACACATCATCCTGTTGAGCATACTGACTTAACAGAAGTTGATAGGCAGTAAGCATGAACATAAACGGTGTCACACCTTGCTCGGCAGAGACAGATGTCAGAGACACACTGAACTCATCTGGAAATGCTACCTGAATACGATTGCCCGACGTTGTTTGTTGAGCAGGGCGTGGAAAATCTGTTGGCAAATGCAGAAAACTAGCACATCCATCGAGCGTTTTTTCCCAATAAGCTAGCTGTTTATCAATAATCGAATTATCCAAATGCGTTCTTTGCCACAATGCATAATCTGCATATTGTATCGGCAGATCTGAGGAATAAGGTTCCCCTGATCGACTATTTAGATAACCTTTAGCAATCTCTTGTGTTAGCACTTCAACAGAACGGCCATCAGAAACAATATGGTGCATACAGAACATTATCGTATGATGAGGCTTACCCTCTTGATCAGGTAAAATCAGAACCTTCACTCGAAATAACGGCCCGCAAAGCAAATCAAATGGCGTTGTTTCGTTCCCACGCAGGATTGTATCGATTTCGACCTTCAGCAAATCGGTTTCTTTTGAAAAACCCCGTAAGTCCACGACCGATAAACACCAGTTATCGTCAGGGTTAGCGGCAACCATGAAAGCGTCACCCTGATCATCAACCGTAAAGTGGGTTCTTAACGTCTCATGACGCCGAACGATATCCCCCATCACGGATTCGAAAACGCTCAAATCAAGTTCGCCCGTCACGTTAAAAGCTCCGGGCATATTAAACGCTGCACTACCAGGGTTTAATAATTCCATCATCCATATACGCTGCTGACCATAAGTAAGTGGAACAGGGGTTTCTGATGAATACCCTATAACTTGCCGAGGCGATATTATTGGTAAAGAACCATGACCAACTTTACGCTTTTCTTTTTCAAGCTCGAGGGCCAATGCTGACAATGTGCTGAACTCAAAAATGGACCTCATGGGTAAATCAACATGTAAGCTATTACGAATTCGCGCGACAACTTGAGTACCCAATAAAGAGTGGCCACCTAATGCAAAAAAGTCATCCAGCACACTAACAACATCTATGTTTAAAACATCTTTCCATATATCGACTAAAGCAATTTCAGTAGTATTTCTTGGTTCAATAACCACATCGCTACGTTTTTCATCGGGTTTTGGTAATGCTTTTCGATCTATCTTTCCTGCAGGAGTTAACGGAAACTTACCCATCACTGTAAAACTATTTGGAATCATGTGTTCTGGCAAAATACTATTTAGCGACTCCCTTACTAATCTATTATCAAAACCGTTGTCGAAACCATTGTCAGACCCTGCATCAACTGCGACATCACTTTTTCTATCGATTGCAGACAACGTTAAATAAGCCGCCAAACTTTGATTTTCTCGCACTACGCATACGGCTTCAGCAACTCCGTTTAATGCAGAAAGGTGTGCTTCGATCTCCCCTAATTCAACTCTAAAACCACGTAGCTGAATCTGATTATCTATACGACCAACAAAATCAACATTACCGTTATTAAGCCAGCGACCTAGGTCCCCTGTTCGATACAGCGCTTCAAAATCTAACTGCTCAAAAGTGTTAGTGACAAAAGCCTCTTGAGTTTTTTCAGGCTTGTTCCAATAACCATTTCCAACACCTACCCCTCCGATGCAAATTTCTCCAACAACTCCATTCGGTAACAGGCGCCCTTTTTGATCAAGAATGAGTACATTTACATTTGGTAGCGGTATACCAATAGGAACAGTAGATTCGTCACATCCCAATGGCGAGGCAATAATTGCCTGAATGACATCATCGGAAGCTTCCGTAGGCCCATAAGCATTAACGACCGGTATATTGGGATACAATGCCAACCAGCGATTAACCAACGCCACAGAAACCGCTTCGCCAGTAGCCATCATCCATTTCAAACTGGATAGATCTCGTGACTTTTCATCTAATGTTACAACATGCTCTATAAGCATTTGTAATACGGACGGCACCAGCTCTGCTATATCAATAGACTCGGTTTTAAGTAACTTGAATAAGGTCGGTATTTCCGTGACATCGTCCAAAATAACCGTTTTTCCACCACGAATAATAGGGCCCAGAAATTGCCAAACAGATATATCGGACGAAGATGGCGCACTTTGAAGAAAATTAAATGCCCCATTAAAACCCAGCACATCACATTCTGCTAAAATATGATTCAACGCGCCTTTATGATGTAACAATGCCCCTTTCGGCTCACCTGTAGAACCCGAGGTATAGATCATATAAGCCAGGTCATTTGGCATAGAGGTATTTTCAAACGAATTGGCATTATCCGCACTAGCACTCTGCTCGTCGAAAACACTCTTTGTCGAATAAACATCGTCAAGATAAACTATGGTTTTTGATTGAAGGTCGCAGCCATAACTATCAATTAATGTTTTTTGTGAAACAATAACACTAGCCTTCGAATCCTCTAGCATATAACGAATGCGATCAGCCGGGTATTTCGGATCAATAGGCACATAGGCTGCGCCATTTTTCATAATGGCTAAGATGGCGGCTAAAAAGTATTGGCTTCGATCTGCGTATAACGCAACGAGGTGGTTACGCCTCACGCCAGCCTCATTTAACGTAGACGCTAGCACATTAACCATACCATTAAGTGCTTTGTAACTTAATCTCTCTTCGCCACATACCACCGCTATATCATTTGGGGACTCAATCACTTGTCGTTCAAAAATGGCAGGGATAGTATCAGATAGATCGTAATTAACACAGGTTCCTGACTGTGCAAGCAAAGACTGTTTTTCTTTTTCAAAAACAAGGTCGAGTGTATTGATCGCATCTTTGCCACAAATAACTTGCTCACTGAGCCAAACTAGACGTTCAAGAAAGTCTACGTCTTGAAACTCACCCGTGTTATATGTCAGGTTACAACGCGCTTCTTCTTTTTTTGCAACAACGGTAAATTCAACCGTTCCACTTACGTGATTAATCAGCGGTCTAATATTAGTAGGTTGTCCGAGAAAATCTGGAGCAACAACAAAAGGCAGAAAGTTGAATATAAACGAATGTTGTGAGCGAGGAAGTGATGATGCCTGACTCTTCTCGGACCAAAGACGTTTTCCCTTAATACTTTTCTGGAACGCGCGTGATTTGGCAAGTATATCCAGAAAGGAAGCTGGACATCCTCCCTCATCGGAAAAACAAGATGCATCAAACAAAAATGGTGATGATTGTGCAAAACACCCAGCAATATTTTCGAATCCTTTCTCCCGACCGTGAATCATTTCGTCAATATAGAACGAGGTCTCACATTGACTGTATCGCTGCAACAAGATCCCATACAGCACTTTAAAATAAAGCGGTGGCGTAATTCTGTTCTTGCGGCAGAACATCATTATGGAAAACCAATGTCCTGTGGGCAGAACCAAACTCTTTGTTGTAGAACCTGACCTAAACTCTTCAGTAGAATTCAGGTCTACCGAAACAGGACTTCGATTGATCGATTGGGTTATCTCAACAGCGCTTAAATTTTCAGGCAATGTATTGCGCCAAAAACGTTGAGTTTCTGCTGAATCCGCATGATTTCTTTCATACAGGACATATTCATGGAATCGATCATTCCAGACAGGCGCTTGCACACCATCAGCAATTTGATCATATCGGTCTCTAAGGGTAAGGCCCAGCGACGCTAACCCTATACCATCAAAAATGACATGATGACTAGCCAACATAACCAAGTATCGTTGATCAGTCACTTTTACAATCTTACAGAACAGCAGCTCTTCCAAAACACTGTAAGGTCTGAAAATAAACGCATCAATCCGCTCGGTAATTTGTTCTTCGCTCAATGACTCCGAAGACCAATCAACCGTCTCTACGTTAGCTTTCTTGTTTTGATAAACAACTTGATAAATAGCATCAAGATAAGGTTTTGTTGACTCTTTAAGCTGTGTTCTAAGAACCCCCTGCTCTTCTACCAATTCAACAAAAGCTTGTCTCATGACATCAACATCCATTGATGCTGGAACATCTGTACAAAATCCAAAACTATTTTGTACAGTATTAGGGTCTACTAACGCTGAAAGATAAATTGACTGCTGATTTAATGTTAGCGGGTAAACTGCCTCTGCATACGAGGCATCATCCGTCTTACTGCTTATATCTAGCCCAATTTCTCGGGCAATCGTTTTATCGTTTGCAATAGGTAATGCACGAATCGACTGATATTCTCCAGAAATCACCGCCGACAAAAGGTATTCATAATGAACAACCATATTGGCAATCGTACTTTCAAAAAACAAATCGTTGTTGTATTCAACGCTGACTTCTAGTATTCCGTCTCGCTCTTCCAGGACCCATGTCATATCGTACTTCGCAACGACATTCTCCCGTTGCAACATACAAACGGACAAATCATCAGCTAGGCCCGACCCTTGCGAAGAACCATTCCGTCCAGCGGCTGAAGCCGCAGCATTATTCATATTTTGCAACTGAAAACCAACTTGAATCCCCGTCGGATACGTCGGGTTACGATCATAATCAAGCCGTTCAAACAACATCTCTACAGGAAGATCTTGATGCGCATAGGCATCTAACATAGTATCTTTTACACGGGCATAGAACGCGTCAACCGATGGGTTGTCATCAAATTCCGTACGTACAATGAGACCATTTAAAAACAAACCAATAATGTTTTCGGTATCTCCATGATGACGGCCTGCTATTGGGGTGCCAACAGAAATATCATTAGTTTGAGTATAGCGAGAGAGTAAAATCTGATAGGCACCCATCAAGGTCATAAATAACGACAGCTGATGCTCTTGACTAAATGCGTTTATCTGACGGGTCAATTCAAAAGACATTTTCTTGGAATAACTACTCCCGCTAAATGTTTGAATCGTTGGTCTCGGTTTGTCCGTAGGCAACCGTAGTATTTGCGGTGCACCTGCTAATTTTTTCTCCCAATAATCCAATTGTGTATCTAATACATCACCTTGCAGCCATTCACGTTGCCAATAGGCATAATCAGCATACTGAATTTTCAGCGGCGTCAGTGAAGACGGCAGCCCATGCTTTTCAGTTCCGTATAGCGCCACAAACTCTCTCATAAAGAGGTTCATTGACCAACCATCACTGACCACATGATGCAGTGTTAAAAGAAGCAAGTGCTCTACTTGCTGGCCCCTGCCACCTTTGCCACCATCTTTCTCCTCACCTTCATTTTTACTACCAAACGAAATCAATCTAACGCGAACAAGTGGATCCGATGCCAAATTAAAAAACTTTGACGCATCTGTATTTGCTATCCGCTTTTGTAACCGTTCGATATCATCAGCACTACTACCAGTCACATCAATATATTCTTTATCAAGCGTCCAGTTTTTAAGGGCATCAAACTGAAAATAAGGCACGCCTTCTTGTTCAATAAAATTAGCCCCCAATACTTCATGCCGCCTAAACATTTCTTGAAAGACGCGCTCCAGCACGTCCTCATCCAGCGTCCCTTTCAACAACAAAGGAAATGGCATATTTAAGGCTACGCTTGAGGGATCAAGCTTTTGCATAAACCATAACCGGTTCTGCGCAAATGACACCGGTATATTTTGATCACGTGAAACAACCTTAATCTCAGGAGCCGAATTACTCACACCTGTAGAGAGCGTCTCTTCGACGGCTATGGAAATGGCAGCAATGGTTAACTTTTCAAAAAGCACGCGCAGAGGAATAGACACCTGATAAATAGCGTTCAACCGACTCATGACAAGTGTGGCCAACAATGAGTGGCCACCGAGCTCAAAGAACGAGTCATTCACGCCAATAGGGGTTACTCCCAGAATCTCTTCCCATATCAACGCCAACTGTTCTTCTATCGATGTACGTGGAGCGAGATACTGAGATGTACGATCCCCTTTTCCAGGAGCAGGTAATGCAACATAATCCGTCTTGCCGTTGGCAGTTAATGGAATACTCTCCATAACAACATATGACTGAGGCAGCATATACTCAGGTAACTTTTCTCTGACCCAGTCAAAAATAACGCTCTTAACCCAATCAACATTGTTAGTTTCTGATACGGCGCCATCACAAAAAACAACGTATGCGACTAGCTGTGAGGCACCATTTACTGCAGCCTGTTTAACGACAATAGCTTTTATAAACTCATGGCACAATAAGGTAGCTTCAATCTCTCCAGGCTCTACTCTAAAACCTCTGATGTTGATTTGGCTATCACATCGGTCAATTAACTGAACACGACCATCAGGAAGATAGCGCCCTAAATCACCCGTTCGGTAAATTCGCGCAGAGGTATTCTCATACACAGAAGAATACGTATCAAGCAAAGGAAAGTTTGATGCAGTTAGACGCTCATCATTTTCATAACCCAAAGATAAGTATGGGGTCCGAATAACAATTTCCCCGATCTCACTTACACCAACGGGCCTTAGAGAATCATTAACTACCAATATCTGAACACCATCAATTCCGACACCAATAGGAATTACATTTGAAAGGCCCATTTGCGATTCAGTATCAATCCTTTCGAATGCCATAACTTGTGGTGTTTCTGTGGCACCATAAACATTCACCAATTGCGCACTAGTCGCAAATTCAGAAAATGCGTTGGCTTGAGAAAAACGTATCTTTTCACCACCAAAACACACCAAGCGAAGTTCAGTTGCTTCTTGCTCCCAAGATTGCACCATCAGCTCACCCATCGAAGGAGTTAAGTGCATAACGTTAATGTTGTTAGATTCCACCCAACGACTAAGGTAACCAGGTTCTAGAAGCTCTTCTTGTTGAGGAATGCATAACGTTGCACCCAGTACTAACGGCGAAAATATATCTCGCAGAATCGGATCATGGGACACTCCCGATAACATACTAAAACAATCACTACCCTGCAGACCGAATTCCTGCTTGTACCATGTAACAAAATGACTCAGTGGCGCCAAGTCACAAGCGACTAACTTTGGTTCACCTAACGTGCCTGATGTGAAACTATAATAGGCGACATTACCTTCGGGGACATTCCGTTTCAAAAATAGATCTTTCGGAACAGCATTACTCACTTCAGAATACGCTTCTTTTTTACTAGGTAAAATAAAGTGACGATTCTCAAATTCTGTTTCTAGCCATTCATATAACGAATTCTTCTCTTCTCCGTTTGCAGAGCCCACACTTCGGTCAGAATCAACAAGAACATAATCTGCTTTTAATACATCAAGATAGGATCTAATTTTGTTTTCCGGATACGATGCATCGATCAAACAAAAAGAACAGTTAGCGTTTAGTATAGCTAACACTCCTACCGGCAAATTTGCAGTACGAGAGGCTATCAATGCAACCTTAGCGCCAGAAGCCACATGCTGGACAATGTAACTTGCCAACCTGTTAGCATTCGTTTGAAGCTCATGGTAGGTCCAAGATTCATCGGTACACTTAAGAGCAATTGAGCTACCTAACGTTTCAAAGCTTTGCGCTATATCCCCCAAAACATCCGTATATTCCGACAACAATTCTTCATCCGGTGCAACAACATCTAGATCAAATTTCCCACCGACACCTAACTGAATATCACCCACACAAATATTTTTGTTTTCTGCTACCACCCTAAGAATATGATCAAAATGCTGTAACAACATTTCCATTCTTGATTGTGTATAGAGACCAGAATTATAGATAACATCAAGCTGAAGGCCTTTACCAACTTCCTTTGCGTATACCGTCATATCAAACTTTGATACTTGATCGACATCGTCAGCCAAAAGGCTTTCAATTTCTACCCCATCAAAGCTAGCGTTTAATTCTGGAAGATTTAGAAGATTAAAAAACACCTGAAACAATGGTGTTCGACTTAGATCTCTTTCCGGCTGAAGTTCTTCCACGAGCTTTTCAAATGGTGTCTCTTGATGAGAATAAACATCAACGGCGCCTTGCTTAACATTTTTCAGTACGTCTATAAATCGATCATTCCTTTTAACGCTAGTACTCATCACCAAAGTACTAATAAAAAAACCAACAAGTCCTTCGACCTCTTCTCGGTTTCTCCCAGCATTCGGAGTCCCAACATTGATCTGAGACTGGTTCGAATATTTGGCCAGCAACACATCAAAAACTGAAAGCAACCCCATGAATAAAGTAGCGTCTACGGTCTGAATAAGTTTTTTAAACCCATCAATCACTTCACGAGGAACCACATGGGAAACCGAAGCACCTTCAAGAATCGGCTTAGCAGTTCTTTCATAGTCTGTCGGGAGATTTAACACAAAACCATCTCGAGGCAAATAATCACGCCAAAATGCTAGCTGACGTGTCAGCTCACCACCCGCCATTCGTTGTCGTTGCCAAACGCTAAAGTCCGCGTATTGAATATCTAACGTTTGTAACCCCGCCTGCTTTTGAAGGTCATTTTTATTAGCGGGAATTTCTAACAACGATGGCATTCTTAACAATGTGTTATAGCAAGCGATCAGCTCTTGTACCACAACACCCAAAGACCAACCGTCGGTAATAATGTGATGCATACTCATCAACAATACGAACTGATCTTCCGTACCATTAACCATCTTTAGTAGACGCACCCTCAATAGCGGATCAACCCCCAAATAAAATGGTGTTTTTAATTCAAGGTCTATATTTTTTTGCAGTTTTTCGCTTTGCTCACCGTCTGATAAGCTACTAATATCAGTAATAGACAACAACGGCAAAGGGCTATCACTAATTTCCTGGTACGCTGTAGAACCGCTTTGTACTATTTGAGTTCGCAAGGTTTCATGGCGTCGAACAACCTCCTGCAATGCACGCTCAAAACAATCTACATTCAGTGCTCCCTTCAACTTCAAGATAACCGGCATGTTGTACGCCACGCTCTCTGGTTCTAACTGATGGAGAATCCACAAACGTTGCTGTGTTAATGATAAAGGGATTAACTGACTACGATCTGCATGAGGAATAATATCGACCTGGGCTTTTTGCGCATCGTTCAAAAAAGCAACAATTTCAATCTTTTTTTCGACAACATTGGCCTTCAGCTCTGGTGTAAAAGCGTCGGCGGGAGCACTGAAACGCAAGGCGCCCTCTTCAAGCCAAAGTTTTATTTTCTTCTGCGCCAAAACATCCAGCAAATCCATTAACGACATTCAGAATAACCCTTTCTTTGTAATATTTTCGCGATTTCAGCGGTTGGTATTAAGCAATTTTCGCAAGCTAGGAAAATCCTTAATTGACTTATAGTTGTGAGCCATAAAGAGGCCAATCAGCAATCCAGAAATCGATACCAAAATCTTTAGATTTTCGTTATAGAGAGTAATAAGCGGCATAGCAAATACTACAGCCAACAGAATAATCCAGGCAGACTCTTTCTTCATCCATGTAGATGTACGTACATCTACTATCCATTTCATCGCAAAATAAACACCAATATAACTAAGCACATACCAAATGTATTGGATGTAGGGCGTTTCTTTACTCGCAACCAATGTTAACGCCACGCCGATCAAATTAAGCACAATAAGATGCATATAAAGAAACGTTAACGATGACTGCCCATAAAAGACCGCCACTTTTTGCAATGGTAACCGTTCGATCGGCACTGATCGAACAATAATAAAGGTTATGCTGATAATAAAAGTAACCACAAGGAAATGTTCAATAGACATATCCCATTTATCATAAAAATCATCAATGCCATATTGTTTGAACATAAAAAATGCACCCACCATACAGAAACTCGCTATCAAGTAATTCCATTTCAGCTTACCGAAATAGCAAAACACCCCTAATGGGAACATATACAACCAGGGAAACAGCGGAAACCCCACGGTAACAAGAGGGTCACCTTCTTGCCTTAGATGTGAGGGGACATAGTCAGCATGGGGGAAAAGGATGTTGCCGCCTGTCCACCCCGGAAACCAAGTATCATGAGCAATCTTTACCAAAAATATAGCCATCGCTGCAAAGAAGTACATTCCCCACCTGTCCTTAAATATTTGGTGCATTAGCAACAGCGAGATACAGCCCAACATAATAACTTGAACAATTTCGAGCCTAAAATCAAACAACCACTGAGGATGCCAAATGGATGTAAATGTTAGTCCTACAAAAAAGAGAATCAGAAAATAGGTCAATAAATAGGAAACTGGACGGCGGTCAGCTTGAAAAAGGGTCGTAACCCCAGACGCAGTAAAAAATAGGCAGGTAAAAAAATGCAAGAGAACATAGATGTAATACGAGGCTTTGTCATCAATGTTAAGCACCAACGTGTGACCAGGGACCATCACAAAACAGCCAATACCTTTTATATAGTCGAGATTCGCGACTCTACTCATTTAATCTGACCTTTACTTCTTCTTATTATTATTTGAGCAATTTAGCTTGCTTCTTTTTAGTTTTGTTACCAAAAAAACGGTAAAAAACAATCACTTTGAGCTGATAGATACATAAAGTAGATAACGTTCATATTACCATTATTACAATAAAAGTATATCGTCGCTCACATCGACATGGCATTAGGCACGATACCAGACCAAGTAGAATAACGGTTTCCGATACAGAACGGGAATCAATTTGCAAAAAACGTGCAAAAACCGGAGAAAATCCCGCCCAATCAGGGAGATAGCGCGCATTCGAGACCGGAATACAGCGTATACCACGCACCAGTACAACGATTTCCTCTAGTGACTCTTAGTATTACTAAACGCTCACATCGGCTCATGCCAGGGTTAGGACCTACAAAATAAGGAGTCATTGCCTGTAATGACTCCTTTCACTTCCACATTTTTTACACGTTATTTACACATTGTTCTTCTAATTTGATTAAGACACCTCTCTCCTCGCAGACATCACCCCAAAACAATCTAATGGAGAACATCAGATGAACCCAATATCTTCGTCTTTACCACCACCATTTACATCAATACAAAAACCGGCAATATCCGAAGATCAATACCACACCATATCAGAAACACTTACTTCTTATGACCCAGAAAACCTTACGGCAGAAAAAGCACAATCTATCATAGAAACATTCTCCAGCGCCGGTATTGCTCCAAGCAGAGAGCTGGCTAATGTCATGGCAGCAGCAGGTTTTGATGCTCACAGCGTTGGAGAGCTTGCCGGCAATGAGCCTCAGCAAAGACCACCTCCTCCACAAGCACAAAACCAAGGGTTTACAGAAGAAATGCTTACAACCTTAGAGTCCTTGTTGGAGGAATACCAAGGCGAAGATATCGATGGCGATGTTATCGATTCGATCACAAAGACAATGCAAGAATTATTCGGCCTGGCCCCCTCTAGTGCATTAATAGATATCACAGCTTAACCCTTCCGCTAGCAATGCCCCAATAGATCGGAATATTCATCTATTGTGGGGCATTGCACTATCTGCTATATGTGGAAAATAAACCATGTAAGTGGTAACTTCTATCGCTCACAAACGACCCATATAACGTTTTTACTGTAAAGGACTACTTAATGCTGTTTTTACTTGGCGAAAAAACCATCGCTTCAACAGAAAATCTGGGCGAATTTAACTGTCCTATTTGCGATACACAGAAAAACCTCCTTAGGGTTATTGAAAAAAATTATTTCACTATCTTTTTTATTCGTATCTTACCGTTAGGCATAACTGCAGATTACAATCAATGTGATGGATGTGGGCACACTTACAGTGCCATTGATGCCGAAGCCCCCCTTTACTTTGAAACTCTACAATCTGTACTTGCCTATTTATTGGCAGGCTACGGACTCAATCACGGTATCGAAGTAAGCCAAAAGATATTTAAAGCAATAACAGGAAAAGAGGTTTCTGCAACTGAAATACAAGACCGTATCAACCACATAAATCAAGGTTCCAGCTTATTCGAGCAACTTAAGACCAGCGTAAACAAACTCAGTTGGTTAGATAAATCGCTAATAATTGAAGCAGCCTACCTCCTCGTCTACGCTGCCCGCCCGATTGAATACGAAGAGCGCCTTCAGATAAATTTAGTTGGAAATGCGTTAGGGGTTTGTCTTGAAGCAGTTAATGCTATTGTCAAAAACCTCAGTGCAGCCCAGTATCGAGGCATCTTAGCAATGGAAATTGAAAATCACACTCCCTAACCCCAACAGACATTATGTTATGACATTAGAATCCTCCTCACTAGCGCCGTCTTCGAAACAAGATTCCCTCGCATCTCATTACGCACTTGGTGTGCTTTTAATTGCCTACATACTGTCATTTATTGATAGAAACATTATGGCGCTTCTAGTAGGTCCTATTCGCGAAGACTTTAATATTTCTGATTTTCAATTTAGCTTATTACACGGGTTGGCCTTTACTCTGTTCTATATCGTGCTTGGTTTACCAATTGGATGGTTAGCAGACAGAATTAGCCGCAAACTTATTATTTCAAGTGGTATATTGTTCTGGAGCCTGATGACATCGTTATGCGGTCTGGCAAATAACTTCCATTCCTTATTCCTCACACGTATTGGCGTTGGAGTAGGAGAAGCAAGCCTATCACCTGCCGCCTACTCATTACTTAGTGACCTTTACAGCGAAAAGAATTTGCGCTGGGCAACCGCCATCTTTGCCATGGGGATAACAATAGGCAGCGGTACTTCCTATATGATTGGTGGTTGGTTGTACGATACATTGTCGGCAATGGAGCTCAGCTCCTACCCTCTGATCGGAAGTATGGCGGTATGGCAAATCACTTTTGTAGGTATTGGCCTGCCGGGGTTAGTCGTGGTTGTACTAATGTTGTTTGTATCAGAACCACGAAATCAAGAAAGCAATAACACAGCTACACACTCCTCAGTTAAAACATCCCCTGCAAAGTCATCAGTTACCGAACTGGGTTCTCCGGACGTAATCCCTCTTAAAGACGTTATTCAATATTTAAAAATACACTGGAAGGCATTTTTCTCATTAATGGGTAGCGTTTCGATGATGGCCATTATTGGTTATGGAACACTCACGTGGTTCCCAGAATTTTTGGTGCGAACGTACGGCATATCAAAAACAGAGGCAGGTACAGCACTTGGAGCAATCTTTATATTTGCCGGAACATTAGGCACGTTTGCAGGCGCGTTTTTCTGCGGATTATTACAAAAAAGAGGGTACACCGATGCGAACCTTCGGTTGATAATGATTGCCGCTGTCACATTAATTATTCCTGCAACTGTTGCACCACTTATGCCAACCAGTACATTAGCGCTAACCGTCAGCGCCTTTGTGATTTTTATTCACTACATGCATTTTGGCGTTGCAATGGCTGGCCTTCAATTGATAACACCCAACCGAATGCGTGCACAAACGAGTGCACTGATGTTATTTCTGACCAATTTTTTTGGGTTAGCATTAGGGGGAACAATCGTTGCTTCACTAACCGATTTTGTCTTTAATGATGACAATTCCCTCCGTTACTCGCTGTCAGTGATCTCACTGGTATTTTATCCCATTGCCGCAGCCTTGGTTGCTTTTGGATTGCAATCCTACCGAAAGATAATCGCTACTAGAACTACCGAGTGACAATAGAGCTATCGCCCAATGAACTCTGGATATGCTTAATGTTGACTCAAGCAAGATAATCACGGCCTATGCTGATGAATAGACTTCGTCTCTTCGGTCATTTTTTGGAATCGTCCGTATTCTCATAATGCACCCATCTCAGCGACTACATTTTCAATGTACGCATCAATGAGCGCCTCAAACTTCTTCTTCACGATGGGTTTTGCAATTGACTTTGCTGAACGGGGTAGCGGTATATGAAATACTGCTTGAACCTTAAAAACCACCTCACTACCCTGTCCTCGTTCGAGCACATGACAAAAATATGATATCTGCGTATTACCCTGCCCTCTATGGGCTCCCAAGTGATTTTTCGGTCTTCATGATGCCACTGCCAACGACTGGTGTATTCAACTCGATGCTTGTACGCCTCATTTCCTATCTTGTGTAACACCCACCCATAAGTTTGCTCATCAACCTTATCTAATTGGTCCAGATCAGGAAAATAGCTGGCCATCTCTTCCACCGTTTTAATCCTTCTAAAGGCCTCATCGGCAGGGGTATGAATAGCTTTCGATCGTTTGACATCAACTTCTATCTATATGCTCATGTCGTCATAGACTTACGTTTGGGTGATATTTTGTTATTGACACACTCTTTGTTGTAATGATTATTACAAAACTTTTACGGGTGACCAACAAAAGAATCACTAGTGATCCCCAATCAATACACAAGTGACACCATTTTGATTTTACGCTGACATTTAAATTATAATTCCGCATCATACTGCACACGATAATGATTCTTGGTTAATTGTTATCTTCACTAGAAATGAAACACCATAGGTAGGAGTACTAATTATGAGAAATTTAACTGCTTCAAATACGACTATCCGTAGTTTATTCGCCGATGGCTTATCATTCACGGTACTATTGGTAACCGTTATTGGAGCATGGGGACTGGTTAAGGTGAAGGCTCCAATCTCTGCCTTGTTAGCCTTTAGTCTATTTATGTTCCCAGCTTTATTTAGCACGGCAACGTATTTCACGCGAGACATCAACAAAGCTAACGACAGATTGATTGCCTAACATGGTTAGCTTGGAATGGTACAGGTACCAGGGGTTGTGTGCCCTTATATATAGTGAGAACTATACTAAAACTTCTGAAAGGTTCGGCTTTCTTCGGCTAGAAACATGTTACGGTTTTAGTATATATACTATTTGATGTACTAAAACCGCAATCAATCCGCCCGGAGGATACGACTACTTATTCCGCATTGCGGTCAAAGTTGGGCGTGGAAGTAAACAGGAGAACTTCGCGAAAGCGGACATTACTCCACTCTACGATTGTTATGTGCTTTCACTGTATTTAAGCCAGAAAGAAAAATCATACTCTTCACTTGGATTGTTGTAATCATATTCGTGGGGCTTAACCTCTCACCCGCAAGACTCCACATAAACACAAACTCGTCAGGTAAAACAACATCATGTGCTGACACATAGTGAGCTAGCCCTTCTGGCCATAACCAAAAGCCATCGGTGAGGCACTTTGAACCAATTTCGTGAGGTGATACCCCGCACTCGAAACGACATTGTGAAATGTCCCCGTCACTGGATATAGACATTTCCCGGGCGAAGATACCCAAACACCTTTCCTTTAGCGCTTGACTAGAGTACGCCCCAACAAACTTCTCCGGATGCGGAAAATTCAGCTTTTCTTCAGATACCCAGTAACCAACTGCTCTCATGATGCTTGCTCGAATTTACACATAACGCAGTATTATCTTTCGCACTTGATGTTCTCGTTAAAGACCGAAGCTTGATAAGCATTGGAGCAGTAGACTCCAAAGCCTCTATTTTTTGTTTATACCGAACGCCTGTAATAGCTCTATCTCTTTGTTAGCTACATTAAGTAAATTTGGTGAAATCCTAGCTATGCTCTTAATGGCACTCAGCCCAGCTGTCAAAATTGAACTTATGAATGCATCACGACTTACTTTTAGTGATGCTTCATTGGTTACATCCATAATAACAAACTGTCTCGACTTATCGTACTTTAGCGAAAGGCTTACTGGGGATTCCCAGCAACCGACCTTAATTTCAGAATTTGACTCGAAATGCCTGAGTTCTTGCAGCAACATATCCCAGAAAACAAATATGCAATCCTCTATTTCAATAACACGATCGTTCGCATAAAAACACAGCTTTCCATAAAGCTCATCACAATCAGCAATGGCATGATCAACGCTCTCAATATCTACGTAATCATCGTCGGTACATACTAATGTTTGAACTATCAATGATGTGTCCAAAACTTCTCCATGAATTTTAACGCTGAGCTAACCGGCAGCTTTGGATAAGCGAAACACCGGAGAAGCTGTCCAGTGGAAGCCGCTTATTTTTCGGCTGTAACGGAGGTTGAGCGTTTCGTTAAGAATTCTCAATGGCACTAACTATAGGCTCTTCTCGGGTTATAACATGAAACCAATCGTCACCGGTCATTACCTCGAAGTGCATAAGTTCACCTGGCACAATATCAATGAGTAAAGTCTCTTTTCTTACATAATTAAGTAGGGATGAAGACGTGTATTGGCCAATAACGCCTTCGTCTCGATGCTCAAGGTCAGTAGATTTGTGAGCGCACTCATCAAACGCCTGGAGAAGAACAACATCATCAAAATAAACTCGATACCTTTCACCTTTTGGCTCAACTGCATAAACCCCTTTAATCTCGATCCCACCACCTAGATCGATATTTTGCTTTTCATCTGATGTCATTCCGCAGACGAGATCAATGGTCAAGCTGCAATCCTCATAGATACACTTGTCTACGAGCCATTTCTGATAGTTCTTTTTATCTAGTGCTGACTTCATATTGATGCTTAACGCTTATGAGAGGCGTGTATTTTTCGTCGATTTAAAATGCATTATTAGAGTATACCAGAGAAAACAAAGCCTCCAGCCCTTTAAATACGGCCGCTCGTTCCACTTTATATCCATATGGAGAATCACTCATATAAACAAAAAACAAACGAAAGCGGACATCGACAACACGCAGTGTCAGAGCAAAATCAGCCCCATTACTAAAGTATCACTATGGGGCATCACTTCGCCCAGAATTAATGACACATGAACCAATATGAGTCGGCATCAAGTTCGCCAACACTTCAGGGCCACTTTATCATTTCCATCTAATCGTCTGACGATTATGTTTATAGGCTCCCTTCGTGTGACTCGCTTAACAATCTTTATTCTCAATAGCGACCATACCACCTAAGCCCGACATATTTTCTATTTGCTCCACAACAACTTGCGCGTTTGAGTCACAGAGATTTTCATTAGATTCGAATGATATGTTGCCTCCCACACTAGAAAGGCTACCTAGCTCGGTAACCGATACGAGGTTAGTATTAGAGTCCACTTCCAAATGACCTCCAACCGATTGCAGATTATCAAGACCTGATAGCGAGGGCAAAAGGGGGTTAAGCTTTATGAATACGCCGTCGTTTACGGTCTCTAAGCCGTTAAGACCTGACAAAGACGTTAAACGATCATTGCTCATTACCCCCAAATAAAGAGTCGAAGGAATATTATCAAGACCCACCAATGAAGTTAGATTCGGGTTGTCCGTAACATAAATACTTCTCACAGCTGATTGAATACCACTCAGCCCCGAAAGGGACATTAGCACAGGATTAGATTTAATCCATAGTCCTCTGCCATAGATATTCGTGCCTAGGGTATGCAGGTTTTCTATTCCGTCCAGCGACGTTAGGCTCTCGTTGTTTTCCACGAGTAAATGAGTCAGTAATACCTCCACACTATCCAGTCCTCGGAGATTTATAAGGCTTGGATTATTCGTGATCATAATCGTGCCTGTTGAACTTCCAAACGAACTCAGTCTTTCTAAACCAGACAGCGATTGAAGGGAAGCATTGTTATCTATGGTTAACTCGCCGCCAATCTGCTGTAGATTATTCAATCCATCCAAGGAGGTTAGCGCATCATTGGATGATATGGTTAGCCAAGACCCAATCGACTCAATATTTTCAAGGGCTGCTAAAGAGACTAAACTGTCGTTGTTATCTATATCAAGCCATACATCAAGTGCAGTAAAACCCTCTAGCCCTGTGAGCGAAACCAACGCATCATTGTTACTGATTGATAACCTGCCTCTAAAATCCTCGTTTATTCCAGAAAGATCTATCAACGCATCATTATTGTCAATGTCAATCCAAGTTGGTGAGTAACGCTCTATGCCCAACTGATGGAGATCACTTAGATTCATATTATTTCTGATATCAATTGAACTCGTTATCTCTGTGATATCAGAGAGAAAGTCATAAGGTTCAAATGATATATTATCAATGACCAATATATTTAGGCTATCCCTTCCTTCTAACTCGCTAAGATCATTTCTATTTCTGATGTAGGTCACATCACTGTACTCTGGCCTGCCTCTTTTTACTTCCCAAATAACGCTATCAACAGTTACCCACTCGGAACTTTCGGTAACCCTCGTTTGCAACTCGCAGATATACTCAATTTCGTAATTAACATAGTAAAAGTCACCACCCGAAACGTATACTTCATAGGAATAAGAACTCACATAGTGATCAAAACTTTGCTCGGAGCCAGTTTTTATTTCTACTTTAGAATAATTAATGTGTACCCCCCCGACTCTTGAACTCCAAACGTAGCGCGTGTCACTGCTGCGAGGTCCGACAACACTAAAAGATTGCGAAGCATTTTCAACGGTGTAGGTAAAATCCGCCGCTGGTGATGCTGAAAGAATGGCAGCTTGGTTAAGGTCGGGAACACTGTTATCGGAGTCATCGGGATCTGTGTTGCTTCCAAAGCCATCGCCGTCAGCGTCTATAGTCTCATTCGGATCATACGGAAGGGAATCATCGGTATCAGGGACACCGTCATTATCGTCGTCGGTATCTGCGTTATTTCCTATACCATCCCCATCAGCATCTAAGGTTTCCGTTGGGTCAAATGGGTAAGCGTCAGCAACATCAGGCGCGCCATCGTTATCGTCATCACTGTCTGCATTATTGCCGATACCGTCACCATCAGTATCTAAGCTTTCACCAGGATCAAACGGAAAAGCGTCCTCAGCGTCAACCACCCCATCGTCATCGGTATCTAATGCTAACGACTCCCGTAAATGAGCAATAGCACTGGCTGCATCGATCAGAATTCCATTGCCTCCGCTATTAGAGACAAAAATTGCTGCTAACGTATCAAATTCCGTATCATCGAAATCTAAGCTCATACCTTCCGCGGCAAGATGTGCAGACCCTGCAATGGATATTCCATTAGAAGGATCGCCATCAGCATCCAGTGACTGTAATAAGCGGGCGATATTAACCACGGAGGTATTATTGAAATCAGTGGTACCCACCAGATCAAGCGGAGTA
The DNA here is from genome assembly GCA_913063125.1 of uncultured Gammaproteobacteria bacterium. GTDB lineage: Bacteria > Pseudomonadota > Gammaproteobacteria > Pseudomonadales > Ketobacteraceae > 42-54-T18. The sequence continues at coordinate 44,272 of CAJXZM010000023.1, forward strand.
AGCACGGACCGGGCCAGCGCGGATGGAAGTGATGTACCACCAATCGAAAACGTTATGGTCTCACCATCCAAATAATTAAACTCACCGTCGGCAGTGGTTGTACCATTCTGTGTTAGCGTTTCGTAGTGAATTCCTGAAACCGCACTATCCAAAAATACGCCGATTTGCATGGGACTTGATTCAGATGCGGGGTCAGTGGAACTGCCACTTCCGCAACCAACCATTAACGCCAAGGCGATGGAGAGTTGTGTTAAACGAAAAAAAGAGGTGTGTTTTAGCGTTCCTGCTAATGTTTTTGGCATGAGAATATATCCTTTTGATCTACATGTCTGGTTAGATTAACATCTTTGTAGTTCTACGCAATACTAGATTGAACCCTTTGATGCAGGGTGATTTCCGGTGGCTAATCATTGTAAATGGAAACATCCGGCCTAGTTTATACCAACCGAATCTGTATGATCGCAAGCCCATTCGGTACAGGATATAGAGTATCCACCCATCAATCATAACAAGCGACGCCATAAAAACCGTCGCGACAACCGCTCCGTCATATGCGTCGAGTATTAACCCCTTGGGCCAAATATGAGAGATTTATCTAGCGCCGATGTTGAAGAAGAAATTTGTGAAGCAGAGATTGAACTTCACAAAGTTGATATGCGGGCTATGCGATTGTGGGGAAAGGTTTTGATACCTTCTGTAAAGTGGGAGCAAAATCAATACCCGAGTGACCTAGAGCTTTGTGGTGTCTCTGTGATTGGGAAGTGATGCCTCTACTTCAATTCAGTTGAGTGCAGTTGGGGTTAGGGAGACTTTTTAAATCGGGGTAGTATTAGTGGCTACCATTGGCAGATAGATAGCATTCAAATGACAATATTTAATACCCTGTTCACAATTGATAATGACGACCAGGGTTAACAAGTGCAGCCAAAATGGCTGCAAAGTACGCAGCGTATACTGTTAAGCGCTAACTTCATGGAGAGATATCATCAAAGCTAGTGAATATTCCGAATTAATTGGAGCCTTACCAAAAGAATGAAAAGTTTATTTCTATGAGAACTTAGCTCATAGGCTGACGGTAGTAGCTAGAGTAATATGGTCTAATGAAAATTTGGATGATTCAGAAAAAGTAGTGCAAATGAAGTAGCTTAACGAAATACAGCATAGAGTCACATCAAAAATACAAGTAAAGCGCCTTGAGCGACATGTTTGGCAAGAAAGTTCATTTATAGGCATGGTAAACGGCTATATTAAAGAAAGCCTAGAAATATCAGGTCTAATAGCTGATGCAATATCGCAAGCATATGAGCATGTAAATGAAATCAAAAATTAACAAGTTGTTGCACCTGAATCTGAACTTCCCCCGCTTTGATGGACATAAACCCTTAGGACTGAAGCTTGCATAGGATTTTGTAGTGTCAGTTTTAGCGATATTATGAAGATTTTCTCAATAGGTATAAATGACTATAAAGTGGAAGAACCTGCCCTTAGCGAAGACATCCCAAAAGGCGGCAATATAAACACGGTTGACTAGCTCGGCAGCAAACATTTTTTTTCAAAAAAATCATTAAGGTCACCGTCGGGGCATTTAACGTCACTTTAACCTATGCCTCGAACGTCCGGGTTAGACGGTAAGGAGTCACTTTTTGAGAATGCTCTACCATCATTCAAGTAAGCAATGTTTTGGTACATTAGTATATTTATGACTATTAACAATGTCGATTTGTGCAGCCGTTTTGAGCTAAAAATACGACAAAATTGGCTCTGTTTTGCACAAATAGTATAGTTTTACCCACTACCTATAAGGGCGCACACCCACTACCAGGCCTGCCTTTTACAAACACCAAACATAACGAACGTAAGGAGGTCGATGATATAAAACATTACTTGGCAGAGCGACTATATGCATTAGCACCCCCGCAAATCTAGGATATAATATCCCTTCAAAACCTAAAGGAAGAACAATGAATAAGAAAACTAACTCCCCCTCACCTGCACCGCAGGCTGAAGTAGAAACGGGGCGAGGAGTTATCAGAGACAACGCTCTAGCCGCATTAGTGACATCCAAAATTTATCGATCACAAGTCGTTAAAGCCAAAAAAGGTAAAGGTAGCTATCTGCGTAAACAAAAATTCAACAAAAAAGGACGAGAGTCCTATCGAATAGCCGCTTAGCATAGCGGTTATTCGATAGGATTTTTATTGGTTCGCTAAATGCTTTCTCCAACTTGACCCTATCTAGAACCTGAAACTTATAAGTATTATGCAGTCTCGGATTTCACAGCAACCTCAACTAAAACCTCATCACCTTTAACCGATACTGGATAGGTTTTTAATGCCTTTTCTTTTCGAACAGTATTTATCAACTGAATGCCTGGAGGAAAATTGGCCCACTTGACCGGCTCACCGGTTCGAATATCGAACTGAGCACGGTGAAAGGGACATTCCAGAGTGCAACCGTCACGTATCTTCCCCTTCTTAAGTGGCATAAACAAATGCGTACATCGACTTTGCGTGGCGTAATATCCATCATCAAGATGAAACAATAAAATATTTTCCCCATTAACGGTAACCGGCTTATTGGTACCTAGGGCTATTTCCCCTTCCTTAGCAACAGAGTGTAATGTCATGGGTATATTCCTATAATTGATTAGGCGAGTGACTGTAGCTATATAGTGTGGCTATATAGCGTAATGCACTAATAGTGTTCTGTACGTTAACCTGATCAGAGCTTACGTCGCAGGGATTGTTACTACAATAGCAGCGACGGGACAGCCGTCAATGCCTGTCAAGTCACCAATAGTTCGCGTAAATAAATACCAGTATGTGAACGCTTGCGTTTACAAATGGTTGCAGGTGTACCCTGCGCTACAACCTTACCGCCACCACTACCTCCTTCGGGGCCAATATCAATGACCCAGTCAGATTCAGCAATAACATCCAAATTGTGTTCAATCACCAGTACGGAATGGCCACTATCCACCAACCTGTGCAATACACGCAACAGCTTTTCTACATCAGCCATATGCAGGCCAACAGTAGGTTCATCAAGCACATAAAGAGTATGTTGTTTTCCACGGGCTCCCGGCCTGACCTTAGCCAGTTCAGTAACTAGTTTAATACGCTGAGCTTCACCCCCACTTAATGTGGGGCTTTGCTGACCCAATGTTAAATAACCCAATCCGACATCTTGAAGAAGCTGTAACGTATGATGCACCGCGCTGATAGCGGAGAAAAACTCTGTAGCCTCTTCAATATTCATAGCTAGCACTTCACCAATATGCTTTTCCTTGTAACGTACCGACAGTGTTTCAGCATTAAAACGCCAGCCATGGCATTCCTCACAATCAACGCGGACATCCGGCAGAAAGTTCATTTCAACCTTCACCATTCCATGACCACCACACGTTGAGCAACGTCCGTCGCCGGTATTAAACGAGAACCTCGCAGCGGTATAGCCGCGTAAACGAGCATCAACCGTGCCCGCAAATAATTTACGAATAGTATCCCAAATACCAAGATAGGTAACAGGACAAGAGCGCGTGGTTTTTCCTATAGGTGTTTGATCAACTTCCAGAATACGCGTAATAGATTCCCAACCTTGAATCTCTTCACATCCAAACCAGCTAGGCTTTTTGGCTTTCGCGGCTTTTGATTGTTTTATGTTGATTTTAGGACGCAAATTTCTGTATAAAATTGAACGGATCAGAGTGCTTTTTCCACTGCCACTAACACCGCTGATACCAACCAAGCGCCGTAATGGAATGGATACATCTAGATTATTAAGATTGTTTTCATTAGCACCAACAATTGTCAGCGTTTCTTTATCAAATTGATCTCGTTGCTCGCCACTTCTCAAGTTAGTCATCGGGTGGCGTAAGGGCTTAGCCATAAATCGGCCCGTCACTGAGTCTTTATTTTTCTTTAACTGTGCCAAACTGCCATGAGCGACCACTTCCCCGCCATGAATACCCGCCCGAGGCCCCATATCAATTATATAGTCAGCTTCTCGTATCGTATCTTCATCGTGCTCTACAACTAAGACTGTATTTCCTTTGGTTTGCAACTCACGAAGCGTTTCGATTAACTGGCGATTATCTCGCGTATGCAAACCTATGGTCGGTTCATCTAAAATGTAACAAACACCTTGCAGATTGGAACCCAACTGCGAGGCCAATCTAATCCGTTGCGCCTCCCCTCCACTTAAGGTCGGGGCAGATCGATCAAGAGTAAGATACGTTAACCCTACCTTCTGCAAGAAGTGCAGCCGCCCTTCTAGCTCCCCTAACAAGTCTTGAGCAATCGCTTCCTCTCTACCGTTTAGTGTTAGTTTCCCCAACCAATCGGTGGCACTATCAATGGACAAACCGGCCAGATCGGCAATGGATTCATTTCTAAATCGCACTGCCAACGCGGTTTCATTTAACCGCTGGCCATCACAATGCCCGCAGACAACTTCTTTTTCTTTCGCATCCAAGATGTCGTCAGCATTTTTAGATTCTAACCAATTATCTTCCTCCCCACTTTGCTCTTCATCAAAACCTGCAATTGTATGGCCAGTGCCAAAACATTCTGTGCACCAACCGTGTTTTGAGTTGTAGGAAAATAACCGAGGGTCCAGCTCATCAAAACCACAACCACATGAAGGGCATGAGCGGGTTGTTGAAAACAAGGCTTCTACTAATTTCTTTTTACCACCTTGAATTCGCTTTTTCCCTGAAACCTCTGGAGAGGCATCTGGTGAGACAATTACAATACCGTTACCAATATCCAACGTTTGCTTGAGTACTGTCTCTACCTGTTTTTCATTACGAACCGTAATATCCAATGTCGCAATGGGTAATTCGATGTCATGTTCTTTATATCGATCCAACACAGGCCATTCTGCAGTGGGAAGGTACTTTCCATCAACTCTTAATGTTGAGTAATTTCTATCACTAGACCACTTTGCCAGTTCCTTATAGATACCTTTCCTAGCCACGACCATAGGCGCCAACAACGTGACTGTTTTACCCTGATAATCCGTTAGAATGCGAGACAGTATCGATTCAGCACTTTGAGGCTCAAT
>CAJXZM010000024.1 GCA_913063125.1 uncultured Gammaproteobacteria bacterium
GCTCGCTCTGGTCAGGATGAACCAGGAATACGATTTCGTAATGTCTCATTGTATCTCCCTTCGGAATAAAGCCTTCCACCATTACACGGTAAGGCAAGGAGTAAAAAACTGGTTCCGCATCACTGCCGAACCCCATATTTCTGCGCCAACTCGGACAGAGCGACCCAAAAGAGCGCGTATTTTACGCGACCTCAATAAGTTTAGCAAGCAATAACCCACATAGCCCTTTAACTACAAGGGCTGGGCTGACAACACATTGATTAACAAGGCATTGCTACTGAAATCCGCCGCCTTACCCGACCTGCCTCACGACCGCTGCCTTAGAGCCTCGAACAAACAAACACCCGCTGCTACTGAAACATTCAGACTATCAACAGTGCCTTGCATTGGAATATAAGCAAGTTCGTCACACTTCTCTTGTGTGAGTCGCCTAAGCCCCTTACCTTCAGCGCCCAACACAATGGCGCGCGATCCCGTTAAATTGGCTTCAAATAAGCTAATAGCTTTAGCATCAATCGCTGTGCCTGTTATCCATACCCCCAGCTCTTTTAGCTTATCCATGGTTCGAGCCAAATTGGTCACCTGCACAAAAGGCACAATTTCTGCAGCACCAACCGCTACACGCCGAACCACTGGGGTTAGGCCCGATGCTTTGTCTTTCGTCGTCACAACAGCATCAACCCCTGCAGCGTCAGCACTTCGTATACAAGCACCCACGTTATGAGGATCTGTCACACAATCCAATACCAGCAATAATACTGGACCATTCTTTTCTTCAATAATTCGATACAGGTCATTATCGTGCAAGGACTGAGAAAGCTTGCAACGAGCCATCACACCTTGATGATTAGCGCCGCCGGCATGCTCATCCATTTTCTCGCGTGTACCCTCCGTACAGCTAACGCCGTGGATTTCGGCCAACGATAATAACTTCTGAACACGCTCGTCTTCCCGCCCCTGCTGAATGCGAAGCTCCAACACGCGCTCAGGAAACTTTTCCAACAACCCTTGCACAGTATGAATGCCGTATAACCACTCAGGTTTTGCCATATTTATCCCTTTAATCGTTACTTCTTAGCGCTGGGAGCAGCCTTTGATTTAGCAATACGCTTCGCTGCTTTTTTCTTGACCACCTTCTTCGAAGACTTCTTCTTTACACCTCCCGCGCTGGCCTTAGGCTTAGTTCCTGACTTCTTTTTCGTCGCAGTAGCGCCTTTTTCAACGACCTTCTTTTTTGATGCCTGCTTACTTTTGCTACTCGATTTTTTTCGCTTGCCAGAAGGCTTATTGCCACCCGAATCTTTAGAATCTTTTGCCCAGCGATTTTTACGTCCACCACCCATTAGTTCAAAATCAATCTTTCGATCATCTAGATCAACTTTAGCCACCAGAACTGAAACGGAGTCGCCAAGCCCATAAATAATCCCCGTCTTCTCACCTGACAGCCGATGACGAACATCATCAAAGTGATAATAATCACTGTTTAACGCACTGATATGCACCAAACCTTCAACGTACACTTCATCTAGTTCAACAAAAAAACCAAAGTTAGTAACGGCGGTGATAATACCGGTGAATTCTTCACCTTCTTTATCACGCATATACTCACACTTGAGCCAGCCAACCACATCTCGCGTAGCATCATCCGCTCTACGCTCCGTCATCGAACAGTGCTCGCCAAGCTCAATCATTTGCGCGTCAGTATAAGGAAGCCAGCGCTTATCAAGAACAGGTGCGCCCTCAACACATTTGACGTTAGTGCTTTCTCTACCTGATCGAATCTCGAAACGTAACGCTCTATGCACCAATAAATCGGGGTAACGACGAATTGGCGAAGTAAAGTGTGCATACGCTGTATACGCCAAACCAAAGTGCCCTATATTATCCGGGGCATACACTGCTTGATTCATTGAGCGCAACAATACCGTTTGAATTAGATCCGCATCAGGGCGACCCTGAATTTGCTCTAATACGTTTTGATAATCTGATGGTGTTGGTTTTTTCCGAGCGGCAAATTCAATTCCCAACTCCTTTAAAAACGCTCGAAGCTTTTCTAATTTCTTATCTTTAGGCACATCATGATTACGATATAACGACGGCAATGCATGCTTTTCTAAAAAACGAGCTGTCGCTACATTTGCACACAACATACATTCTTCTATTATTCGGTGTGCATCATTTCTTTGTACAGGAACTATTTTTTCAATCTTTCGATCTTCACCAAACACAATGCGTGTTTCAGTTGTTTCAAAATCAATAGCACCCCGAGAAGTTCGTTGCGCTCGCAGCCGAAGATACAACTGATTAAGCTCTTCAACGACAGGAATTACATCAGCGTGATCTTTACGCACCTGAGCTGCCAATTCTGAAGAAGGATTATTTAATACCGCGCCAACCTTGGTATAGGTTAAGCGTGCATGAGACTGAATGACACCCTCATAGAAACAGTAGCGACTCACTTTACCCGCCGCGCTCACACTCATCTCACACACCATCACGAGACGATCAACATGAGGGTTAAGCGAACACAGCCCATTTGATAAACTTTCAGGCAGCATCGGCACAACGTTTTCTGGGAAATAAACAGAATTCCCACGTTTATGCGCTTCTAGATCAAGGGGTTCACCGGGGTGCACATAGTGAGAAACATCTGCAATTGCCACATACAAACGCCAACCGCCCTTGGGCTTCTTTACACAATAAACGGCATCATCGAAATCACGCGCGTCCTCACCATCAATAGTAATTAGCGGCAAATTACGCAAATCAATACGTTTGGCAGCGTCCGCTTCGGACACCTCCCCCCCCCACTGTTGAGCAGCACTCTCTACTTCTTGTGGCCACTCATTGGGGATATCATGATTACGAATAGCGACATCAATTTCCATACCGGGAGCCATATGTTCACCCAATACCTCAACCACTTCACCATGCGCCTGATGCCGCTTGGTCGGTTGCTCAATGATATTCACCACCACAAACTGGCCATTTTTGGCGCCATTAATCGCTTCAGACTGAATCAATATATCTTGATTAACACGCTTGTTTTCCGGCACAACAAAATAAATACTGTTTTCTTTAAAGAAACGCCCCACTAGCTGCTGCGTATTACGCTCAATTACTTCAACAATAGCGGCTTCTTTTTTACCTTTCCAACCGTCTTTGGATTCACGAGCAACAACCCTGTCTCCATCAAACACTAAACGCATTTGACGAGCACTTAGAAAAAGGTCTTTCTCTCCAGTATCAGGTTTTAAAAAACCAAAACCGTCTTTATGGCCAATTACTGTGCCTGTAATTAGATCCATCTTATCTAAAATACCATAAGCACCACGGCGAGTACTCATTAACTGGCCATCACGCTCCATAGCGCGAAGTCGACGGCGCACACCTTCAACGCCATCATCTTCAAATATATCAAATGCCATACACACCTGACGGTGTGTCATTGGCCCATCAGCATCCTCTAGCAACGAGGTAATATAGTCTCGGCTAGGCACTGGGTTTTCGTATTTTTCCGCTTCTTGATCAGCGTTTGGGTCTTTTTTGGGGGACCACTTTGCCATGTGTATTTGGCTCCAATATGTTCTCTGTATTCAGCAGGAGTTCAAAGCGAGAAATTCAAGGATCTCAACTCAGCTGCTCAACTTCTGCGCACTGTATGCTTAATCTATCAGTTTAGCAACATTACCGCATTTCACTGCAATTCTCTAACATCTACCACTATACCTGTTACTCAACCCCTTCAATAATTGGACAGCTAACTACCCTGCTTCCCAGCATAATCTTCCAAAGCTCTTAATTGATCCGACACCTCTTTCATTTTGTCATGAGTACGCAGGTCAATATCCAGTTTTTTATCCATACTGCGGACCAATGGGAAGATACTGTGTTCAATGGTGTCCGCCAATACCCTCAATATCTTATCCATACCCGGCACAGGCTGATTCACAACATTCACGGTTGGCTGACTATCTGCCATCACTTTCGTTAACTGCTCTAACTGTGTTGCTAACTGAGCAGCCAATTCACCTGCATCGAGTGAGATTTTTTGTGCATCGTGTTCAGTCTGCTTTTGACGTAACTGCAGCTCTTTATGTTGCTCCTTATCTTGCTTCAACTCTGCCTTACGATAAGCAATGAGCGCATTATGCTCATCTACTCGTTGCGCATCAGCGGTAACAGCTGCCGCACTCAAGCCTTGCACCCCCTCTACCAGATCAACTAACTGTGCAATGACCTTTCCACCAACATCATCTCCGCCCATCGCTTTATTTCGCAGGAAGTCCCGCTTAATCTGCACCCAACGCTCAGACTGCTTGTTCGTCATGTTGCCACGCAATTCAGCTAATTTAAGCAGATTATCTTCGGCTCCGGAAGTTAGCAACTGCGCTTCTCCCAGATAATGATCCTCAATCATCTGCATCAACTCTTTCTCATTCATTACCGCAGAGACCTTCTCGGTCATCTTATTCATATTTCGGTAACTACCCTGAAGCTTAAACGCAGGTTCTGTTCGGTAAATATCGTTCTGGGCTGCAGAAATAATATATTGCTGATTGATTTTTAGAATAACCTCTTGAATCACAATCATCTTATTCAAGATATCGGTAATCTCACTGATTTCTGCGCCGCTGTAGCTATGGCTCAAATCTGTGCTGGCGACATTGATGCCTTTCGCCATATCAATCAACTTATAAACATCGGACATTTCCCTGACCGCCAAAGGCGCAAGAACAGGGTTAGATGTGAGCGAGTTTTCAACATAACTTAACGCAAACTGCTCATCCATTCCTCCAAGAATATCACCCAGGTTATAGATATCGGCTCGGTTAGCTAGCATGTCTGGTATTTTAAAGGCTTCTCCCGATTCCGTGTACGGATTACCCGCCATAACCACACAAAATTTTCGACCTCGCATATCATAGGTTTTGGTGTTCCCTTTCCATATACCGTCAATACGTCTTGTACCATCACACAGAGAGATAAACTTCTGTAAAAATTCTGGGTGTGTATGCTGAATATCATCCAGGTACAACATCACGTTATTGCCCATTTCTAACGCCAAGTTCAATTTCAACAGCTCTTGGCCTGCAGTAGCATTAGGCGCTTGGGAAGGGTCTAACGACAACACATCATGACCCAATGAAGGGCAATTGATTTTCATGAAAATCAAACCCAAACGATTTGCAACATACTCCATTAATGTTGTTTTTCCATAACCCGGAGGGGAAATCATCATCAACAACCCCATGAGGTCTGACCGCTTATTTTCTCCGACTGTGCCCATTTGCTTTGCTAAGTTATCCCCTATGAGCGGAAGGTAAGACTCATTAATAAGCCGGTTACGCACAAACGAGCTTAAGGGCCTCGCCTTAAATTCTTCCAAACGGAGACTCTGACGTTCATTTGCGATGATTTCTTGTCGCGTTTTTAAATACTGGTGGTATGCAGGGATTACTTCTTTCTGATGTTGCTCCAAACGCAACAAAAAACTATCTAAAGAAAATGACAGGCTATGAGCTGAAATATTCCCATGATCACCCAGTAACTCTGAAACCGTTAGCTCCACATCAACAGACATCACACGACGAGGCAAACGATCGGAAACATTAATAATCGCAACAGCCTCAGGAATATAACGCTGCAAGTGATGCAGTGATTTATTTTCAACAAGCGCCTCTAACCATGCTCCCGTTAACCCCCAGCGCTGCGCAGGTGAGCCTTCCAACTTCTTTAATGCTGACTGATATTGATCCCAAGTAACACCTGTCAATGAACGTTTTAATTCATCAACAAGCGTGCCGGCATATTTACTTTGTACAAACTCAACGGTATCGCGCCCTAATTCTTCCACCAAATAATTAGCCGCCCGCTCAACATCTAACAACGATACTGGAACTGCGTGCTGAGAGATAAAATAATGCAGACCTCGATCAATCTCTTTTGCCAACTGGCGGGACGCATCAACCGATGAAAAAACCTGCTGCATATGACGTGCAGACTTCGCTCGTTCAAGCCACGTATCTTTAACTGTGACCCAACGCTGCCATACCTCACTATCGGCTTCCGCAACAAATTTAGGCGCAGATTTCTTACTGCCATCTTGAAGTGCCGCCCAATACACCTGTGCCAACGCCCGGCTCATTGGGTCATAACGCAGCAGATCAGCCTGTGCTAATGCGGGTATTATCTCAGCAAGAATGCGCGCCGCATCATGGTCATGCACGCCTTTCTCATAACCTTCTTTATAGCGTGGTGATGCAAAATCTCTAACCAATGCGCCTAGCGTTTCATCAGCAACAGCTTCCGTCAAACCATTCAGCGACAAACCATCTGCTGATGTTTCTGCCGCACTTAATATTATTGCCGCCAAGTATTCCGACCGGTAAACCTGCGGAGTTTCAGACTCTAACGACATATCCCAATAATCCTTCAAATCCATCAATGCATCGTTTTCGATAGGCTCAAAGTAATTGGTACCCGTTAGGTGAACATTTAATACACCGTTGCGAGGGATAATGGTTAAATCCAATTCTTGCGTGTTCACCGAAAATTTATGACGAGGCCCAAGCTTAATAATATTCCCGCCGTCTTCATAAATATCTGATTTATCTCGTAACGAACGTAACGACTGCTCCTTAATCGCCTTAAAGCGCGATTCGATATCATCTGCTTTAATCGCAGAATCCAAACCCCGTAACTTTTCAACCAGTTCACGCGTTTTCATCACTAATGCATCGGAGGCAAAATAGGTATTTAACTCATCGCTTTCTGTAAACTTTAGCGAACGCTTTTCAATACTCGATAATATTCGATCCCCTGCATCTGCAATAGATTGCGCCTTACGTTGACGTTCATCGAGCAATTTCTGTTTATGACTTTCAAAGGACTCATAAATTTCTTCACGTTTATCCATGATATCCGTAAGAAATTGATCAAACTCACTAAACTGGCTTTCTAGCTCTTCCAACTGCACTAACAGCCTAGACAGCTGTTCATCACAACGCTCTGGCGAAACCGATAAACCTAGAGCATTAGTAATACTTTGTGAGAATAGTTTAAATTGCGCGCCAAACTGAGCTATTGCTTCAGAGGACCCTAAATCTTTTTGCTTATTCTTGGCTCTGGCTTTACTTTGATTTAATCTGGAATAAACCTGAGATATTGCATCAATAATACGCGTTCGAACGGTCGCATCAGAAACTTTCAGGGTTCCCATTAGCTCAGAAAGTAAATCCAAACCTGAAGCCGTTTTTTCAATACTTTCAACTAACGGATTAAGCTCAGAAATCGTGGCTACCGTTTCAACCTCACGGTTGATTTTTTCCATTTTTTCTAGATAAGGAGATAGTGCATCCTCACCCATTAGAAACTCTACTGTTTTCTCACTTAACGTAGCTTCCACTTCTACGAGTTCAGCATCCAACGCAGTAATACGAACCGTATCAATATAGCGGTGACCTTTGATCGTAACAAGATGCCCACGCTGCCTTCGCAACCGTCCTAGTGCATCCACATACTCCTCAGCCATTTCCCAACTATCCGGCCGAATACCCTGCACAATAGACTTTTGTTCAGCCTCAGCTTCCGCCATTGTTTTTAATGACTGTTGACGAATACTCTGTACTTTTTCAAATTCATCAATGACCAATTCTGCAGTACTTGAAATAGACGTCAGGACCTCATCAACGCCCCCTACCACCTTATCCACCACCCAATAATGAGCATCAAATATTCTAGTGGCCGAGTGACTTAACTCTTCATACAACTGAGAAGATACAGACTGATTGCCAATTATTCGGCAAACACTGTATAAATCCGAAACCCCACGAACTAATTCAGCGTTACCCACCTTACCGTAAAATGTTTGGCTTTCTGGAGCCTTACTCGCAAATTCAGTACTTAGGTAAGGCGTATTCCATATCTGCATTGGATGAACACGGGTCGCCTCCTCTTCTGCAGAGAAGATAATAATCGAACCATCCTCCGCAAGCGCATAACCGTGACCATAAATAGGGTTCTGCAATTCCTTTTCAATAAGATTGTAACCAAATAACCCAACCGCGCCTTCTTCTGGGTCGTAAAATACATACAGGACATCCTCACCATTAGGTGAGCGTATCATGCGCTTAAACTTAAGCCCTTCAAACTCCTCATCGAACGTTTTGTATTCACCGGTTTGTAGATAAAAACCTCCGGGAAATATCACCCCATGGTCCTCGGGTAATTGCACGCAAGATTGGCCAATCGCATCAATACGTAATATTTTTTGCGTCATTTGATTAAAAACCAAATAGCGCCAATCCGTTTCTCGGTATGGACGTACCTTTAGAAGAATCAATTGCCCAACAGATGCATAAAAAATATCTGCATCATCAATAGACTGACTTTTATCCTCTACCTCTTCACTGTATATACCAAGCCCATCTTCAGTGTTGTTCTCAACCTTAACTGTTAAATCACCGTTAATTGTTTCAACAAAGACGCTATCCAGAATATTAACATGAGCGTGACGACCATGAACTGTATCATCTCGGGTTGTTTCTACCCACTCAAAATCATAAGACGGGGGCAGTTGAATGTCTCGCTCCCCTCGATTATCCATATAGGATATATCATTACCGTCAGCAGACACCGACCAACGAAATACACGAACATCCTCCAGACGCTCCCCAATCTGAAAACCTGCCAGCAACTTTCCATCTTTAACGGTTAGCTCGACTAGCTTGGTATGTTTGTAATACCGATACAACTCATCAAAATCATTAACAAAGCTTGATTCTGTAAGAAAAGACCCCGCCAAAGGCACTGATACCATCTCATGGCCAGCGTCCGTTTCTTGCACATCAAAAAGCGCAAAAACATCTTCAACTTTAATTTCTTTTTTTAATCCAATAAAAACGTTGTAACCAAATAGGAGATGCCCACCTACTTGCACTATATCTCTAGCAATACAGTTATTCTCAGTACGAACACGCACCCGAGCAACAACCCCCATATCAGAGCCGCCAAACTCAGCAATTCTCGCGTCATTTAATGCTTGGGTTTTCTGACTTAGCTGGCGACCTTGTTCGACCAAGCGCTTACGAATGATATCGTATGCGCCACCTTCAGCAACGGCGCTATCTACAATATCTGCTGATGAGTTTTGCTCTGCCATAGAGGTGTCCTTTAGAAGAATAACATTACTGCATTCGATCGATTGACCAAATGCAGGTCGGAACATCTTTATCTGTTATAAATATCGATAAAGAAGTTCCGACCAATCAATGAAAACAGCTCACCTAAGCATCAACGTTATCTTTAGCTGAGCTTGGCTTACCCTCAATAACACGGTTCACCAACGCAGAAATCGTTCCACTCTTATCCGCCAAACCATCTATTGCCTTGCCTATGGATAACGACTTAGCAAAGTTATCAAAGAAGTGCTCTTCACCACCAACAATGTCGATCTTCGCTTTTTCCAGGGCAACTGACAGTACGCCTGCATTTTCACGTGCAATTTCCTTACCCGCATCGATACCCGCCAATGCTTCTTTCAGCGCCGTTTCTAGGCCCATGCGATACTCTTCATGCTCACGAGCATCATCACTCATAGTCCCCATTGCTTGGAACTTATCTAACAAGCCATCCGCCTCTGCCTTAAACTGCTCACGAGTCACTTCAGCTCCAGCTAAACCAACTTGCTGTTTCGCTTTCGCTTCTGCCTCACCTTTAGCAGCAATAACTATCGCCTCTGAGGAACCCTGTGCGGCAATAACTTCTGCCGTGGCATTTCCAGTTTCACGGTGAGCTTTCGCTTCCGCATCACCCTTCGCCTGAATCACGTTCGCCTCAGCAACACCCTCTTTTTCCAATGCCTCTGCTCTAGCTGCCTGCACTTTTGCATCGGCTAAGCCAGGAGCAGCGCGTTCTGCCTGAGTTGCTTCCGCTAACTTCTTCTTCGCATCAGCGTCTTTGGCCGCTGCCTCTAAGTCAGCCTGAGCCATCACCGTCACCTCAACCGCACGATGCTTCGCGGCAGCTTCATCGGCTTCCGCCGCCTTAACTTGTTGTATTTTAGCTTCTTCTGCTTTTGCTTCTGCTGCAAGCACCTGAACCTGCTTCTCTCGGTCAGCCTCAGAGACTTCTCGCACTTCTTTTATTTTTTCTTCCTCAATAGCAACCGTCTTATCTACGGTAACGCGCTCACGAATAACGTTTGCAATCTCTTTTTTCTCAACTTCAACCGCTTTTTCTGCTTCAATCTTCTGCAGCTCAACTTCTCGCTCACGAGAAACGATCTCCAAATCTCTTGCTCGAGTTACTTTTTCTACCTCAATAACAACCGCTCGCTGACGATTTTGTTCTGCAACTTCAATCTCTCGCTGTTGGTTCTCTTTTTGTACCTGCAAGTCTTGTTCAACTTGAATTGTAGTGGACTCAGCTTTCTTGCGCTCTTCTTCCTGGACTTTCTTCGTTTCCGCCTCTTCTCGCGCTCGAATTGTAGAAATCTCACGTTCCTGCTTAGCTTCAGCATCAGCCTGTTGTCGCTCTAACGACAACATAGCTTCTACCGTTTCAACATCTTTTTTCTTGATCGCAAGTTGCTCATCACGCTCAAGCACGTTCGTTCTTACATTTTGTTCTGCCGTTAATGCCGTGATCTTTTTAATACCTTCTGCATCCAAAATATTACTGGGATCCAGAGACATCTTCGGAGTTTGCTCAAGATAATCAATAGCGACATCTTCTAAGATGTAACCATTTAAATCATCACCGATAACCTCAATAATTTTTTCTCTAAATTCTTGGCGATTCTCAAACAATTTCACAAATTCTATTTGCTTACCAACTGTTTTTAATGCCTCTGAAAATTTCGCAGCAAATAACTCGTAGACCGCCTCCCTATCTGATGCACGGCTAGCGCCTATAGACTTGGCAACTTTTAACACATCTTCGGCAGTTTCATTCACTCGCAGATAAAATGCTACGGTAATATCCGCCCGCATATTATCCAAACAAATCAAACCATCCTTTCCTCGCCGATCAACCTCAAGCGTAATCAATGAAACTTTCATTAATTCCTTTTTATGAATTATCGGATATACCAACGCACCCGTAAAATAAACTTTAGGGGTTGTTGAGGTATCGTTCACAATCAGAGCCGTTCCCTGCTCAACTTTAAAATAAAATGCCTTAACTATTGCTGCTAGCCCTATAACAATTACTACCACTACCGCCAAACCAAATATTACTGGCATAACTACTGATAAATCAGCCATATTTTTTACTCCATTTCCTATTGAATTACGATACCTGCCAACTACTAACTATTAAAAAATCATTCTTATTTCAGCAGCTGCCATAGGGTAACACGATGCTTTCCTTGGCTTACCGAACCAATATGTTAATTTTTAAAATCTTCTTCTGATATAATATTATAAGTATTATTTTCTTTTACATACTCTAACAAAACCACTCGATCACCTTTCTCAAAAGTAATTTCACCAATAGCTCTCACCTTAAAAATCAACCCGGCTCCCCCATCTTCTAAAGTCGCCTCTCCAAACCCGTTATCTACTCGCATGGTGCGCACAATTGCAGTCTGGCCTAACACTTTTTTTTCTGTCTGCTGTTCCGTTTTCTCAAACAGACGACGAAATGGTTTTACCGCTACCGCAGTTAATACTGCAGCCACATATAAGCAACCTGCAATGATCGGTAAGCCGATCAAATAACGCAACACTCCTTCGGGGACCCAATCAAACAACGCATAAACGATGTAGTAACAAAGAATCCATCCAATTAAAGAAATGAACGTAATGATAATAGTGACCGGAACGCCGCTGAGCCCCAATCGCATAATCAACCCTGCTACAACGTCCGCACTGGAAATACTGGTATCTGTATTAATATCAATTTCACCATCGACACCAATACCATCAAAATCCAACATATCTACATCGACAAGTCCCAGCGCAGCAATACACCAATACAATACCGACAACCCTAGAAAAAAAGTGAAAAATACCGTCGGAAATGACGCTATGTTCTGATAAAACGGATCCATCTTGTCAGATAACAAAATCGCAAACACTATTACCTCCTTATAAAGACCAAAAACCCATCAATACAGCGGTTTACATACTGCAAACCAAACACTATCCCAAAGTGTACCCTATAAATGTCACGAACTCCTTTAATATGGGGATGACTAGAGCATTTTTCAAGGATGCCTATACAAAAAAAAGCTTCGGTCTCACAACCGAAGCCAAAACAGAAACAAATAGATATCGCAAACTAGTCCATCATATCGCTATAAGGATTAGAAAAGGTCAATTCCACCGAACGCTGGTACCCAGGCAAAGTGACTCCGTCGCTTTTGATGACAATCTTAGACTCATCAATCATATCTTCGCCAAATTTATAAATAGGAGCGATCTCTCCGCGCAATGCCGCCTCTTCATAGCTAGCACTATTTTCCCGAACCTTTTCTCGTTTGCTATGGTACTTAGCAACAACGTCTTTTCCATAACGATTCTCTATCATTTTTTCAACAACCGCAGGCCCAATCACACAAGCCGTTGCATTATTTCCACCAAAACCTTTACTGTTCAAAAAAGCTACATCCATAGCTTTATCGCCCAGACACTTATCCTGCAATGGAAAGAGTAATCTATCCGCTTGCACATCATCTGCAATAACTTCCGTAGTTTTAATGCCTGGTAAAATACCATGGTGAAACACACCTAACGTTGCCATTAACTGGTCAGCACTTGCCGGGGCCAAAGAATGTCCTACATAAGACTTTACCGCAACAATTGGCCACTGCTCGATATCAAACGTTGTCGCAACCTGTTGTAATACATCTGCTTCCGTTGTTCTATTTTTAGGGGTACTTGAACCATGCGCCTGTACAAAGCTTCGCCGTTTAACAGCGTCTTCACCCAACATCGCCGTTGCTGATGCCACCGCTTTTGCCATCGTTATATAATTACCCGGTCCCGGTGCTGAAATCGATTTTTTATGGCCGTCTGCATTTACAAATACATCCGTAACAGCACCAACAATATCGGCTCCAAGCTCTAACGCAAGCGCATCATCCATCAACACAAAATATTGCGTTGACTCTGCTAACGTAAAACCACAGTTATCACCAAAGGGCCGACTCGCTCGCCGATGATCAGGCTGCTCAGTATCATCCAGCTTGCGTAATTTCTCATCGGACGCTAACGCCCCCATTGCATGATATCCATCAATCATTTCAGGGGTTACAGGAGCTTCACTATTCCCCACTAAAACAACTCGGCTTCGCCCTGCCTGTATATCAGAAATCGCTATTCGCAAATTATACAAAAACGTAGCGCAGGCTCCAGTCGTACTGCCCGTCGTCCCAACACTACCCAGTACATAGGCATTGATAAAATCTGCAGGCATACTATTCATGCCTAGCGCCATTTGCTTTGCCGTAACACGCCCTCCCATCAAGGAGGACTGCATAAACCCACCATACCCATGCTCATCAACCTGACACATTAAACTGCCCGAATATACAGACACCTCATCAGGGTTAACTTTTTCCATAACCTGCTGCCATTCAATTCCCATTGAGCGCAGTGCATCCGTTGCACCTAACAAGGCCATCGATAAACCGCGAGGATGAAAGTTAGAACGATAATAAGAACCTGGATCAAATCCTGTTGGTAGTTGCCCAGCACTGGATACCGGCATCTTTCGAGTGCAATCCACTTTTATATTCGCCGTCCCCGCCAAAGCCACGATGACATGACTCCCTTCGCCATTATCTTCCACCTGCCATCCCTCTGGAAGTGGACTCGGTAGCTGTTTACGTCGTACCTGAAAAGATAAAGACCCCTCCTCATTAGGCGATAGCGACACGGGTTTATGGGTAGGTACAGCATCTACATCAAAATGACTACGCTCGATTCGCCGCACCAACGTCCCTTCCAATACCGTAGACCGGTATAACGTATCTACATCGCTAGCAGAAAGCGTAGTGCCTTCAGGGCTCACATACCCCCCATCTACACCAACCCCTTCAACTCTGCCTTCAACCGATACCAGTTTCATAATAACGGCCAAACTAACGACTGTTTCTTCCTGAAGTTTTTGAGGCAGACTATCAAATACCATCCGTCGGTATGCATGGTGGCACGAACTACGCCCCGCAGGGCCAAAACCACCAAAACCTACAATAACTGGTAACCGAGTCTTCACTAACTATCCCCTTATTTAATGTTTTGCTCTTACTACCGAGCCTTCTCATCAAATTGTATCTGGAGAAAGTACCCCCCATCCTGCTGATAAGGCCATAAGAGACGGGGTTTCAGCCAAACTTGTAACATTTCCACAACCAATGACCAATCAGCCACAAGAAACGGCTAGAATGACCAAATGAAAAAAATCACCTTCGTCCTTTGTGACAACATGCTGGCCACCAGCTGCACCCTGCCCATAGAAATGCTACGTACCGCAGAAGGTGCAGCCATGGGGGAAAGCCGTCAAGCCGAACGATTAGATATACAAACCGTTTCTGCAAATGACCTGCCTGTTACCACAAGTATCGGATTCCCATTAGCGCCCTCATCATCCCTTAAAAGCAGAGAGGATTCTGACTACGTTTACATTCCCTCCTTGTGGCGAAATCCAAACCCCATTATCAATAAAAATCAAAGCCTTACCCTTTGGTTACAACAACAAGCAGCGTCAGGAACCGTCATCAATGGCGTTGGTACTGGCTGTTGTTTTTTAGCAGAAGCCGGATTACTTAACCAAAAACCTGCCACCACCCACTGGCACTATTTTGATAGGTTCGAGAAAAAGTACCCTCACGTTCAATTAAAACGTCAATATTTTATTACTCAAGCAGGTAATATCTTTTGTGCAGCCAGCGTTAATTCACTTGCAGATCTCACTGTACACTTTGTTTCTGAAATATATGGCAGTACCATTGCAAATCACGTACAGCGACATTTTTCTCATGAAATCCGTTCTGACTATAAAAACACAAGTTATTTTGAAGAGAAAACCAATCGCCATCCCGATGAAGACATTATTAACGCGCAACGCTGGCTTAGAGATAACTTCGCCAAAGA
This sequence comes from uncultured Gammaproteobacteria bacterium, assembly GCA_913063125.1. Taxonomy (GTDB): domain Bacteria; phylum Pseudomonadota; class Gammaproteobacteria; order Pseudomonadales; family Ketobacteraceae; genus 42-54-T18. The sequence goes on from CAJXZM010000024.1 coordinate 15,102, forward strand.
TTTTAAATTAAGTAATGTTGCCAGCGACTTTGACATGAGTGTCCGTACCTTTAATCGCCGCTTCAAAATTGCGTTAGGAAAAACCCCACTACAATATTTACAAGCAGTGAGAACCGACGTCGCCAAAGACCTTCTTAAAAGCACAAATTTATCCATTGGTGAAATTGCGATCGCTGTCGGTTATCAGGATATGGGGCACTTTGCGGAAATCGTTAAAAAAAGCCTAGGCGTAACTCCCAGTGAATACCGAACAACAGTAAGGGCAAAGCTATTTACTGAAGACGGCTAGGTCAAACTCTTTGCCCTCCCCCTTTCGATTGGCGCATTACCCCCACGTTCCTGGCGCTGTCGACCTTGTGTATTGCTTTTATTCCTGTTTAAACTCTCTCATACATCATTTTTATTGAGAGAACACTCATGAACACAACCAGTAAGACACTCCAACAGCAGAATGAATGGAAGAAATCCGCCTGTATTTTATGTAGTCTTAACTGCGGCATTGAGGTTAAAACTGGCGGCCCCGAAAATCGAGATATTCTTAAAGTTCGAGGAGATAAAGATCATCCAACCTCTCAAGGTTATGTATGCGAGAAAACCAAACGTTTAACCTTTTATCAATCCGGTGCAGACCGTATCTCTCAACCTCAACGCCGAAAACCCGACGGCAGTTACGAGTCCATTGGCTGGGGTACCGCCATTAAAGAAATTGCTGAAAAATTTTCCGCAATAAAGCAACAATATGGTGGCGAGAGCATTCTCTCTTATGGAGGTGGAGGACAGGGGAACCACCTAGGGGGGACGTACGGTGATGCCACCCTAAAAGCACTCGGGGTTAAATATCGATCCAATGCTCTAGCCCAAGAGAAGACTGGGGAATTTTGGGTAAACGGAAAGATGCTAGCCACAGGCGTTCATGGCGACTTTGAACACTGCGAAGTCGCCATATTTATTGGTAAAAACCCATGGCAATCCCATGGGTTTGCACGAGCACGCACCGTCATTAAAGAAATGGCAAAAGACCCCAACCGAAAAATCATTGTCATCGATCCTCGACGCAGCGAAACCGCCGCAAAGGCCGATCATCACCTAGCTCTAAAACCCGGTACTGATGCTTGGTGCTTAGCCGCCTTAGTAGCCATTATTGTCCAAGAAGATTTAATAAAACATGCCTGGGTAAAGCAACATACGCAGGGTTACGAAGAAATGAAATCTCATTTCATCAACATATCAGTCTCAGATTATGCCCAACGATGTGGTATCGATGAAGATACTCTACGCACCATTGCCCGTATCATAGCCGCAGCCAAAAGCGTTTCCGTTTTTGAAGACCTTGGGTTACAAATGAACCGTCACTCAACCTTAGGTAGCTATTTACAACGATTACTATGGCTACTCACCGGTAATTTTGCACGCAAAGGTACAAACAATTCCCCGGTTCCTTTTTTGGCACTAAATGCAGCAAGTAAAGGTGATGTAGGAAAGAAAAAGAAACCTCAAACCAACACGTCAAGAGTCAAAAAGGTCAGCCCCGTAACACAATCAAAAATCATCATCGGACTGATCCCTTGCAATGTCATCTCAGAAGAAATCCTAACCGATCACCCTAAACGTTTTCGCGCCATGTTAATTGATAGCGGCAACCCCGTTCATTCATTTGCAGATAGTCAAAAAATGCGTAAAGCAATGCGAGCGTTAGAATTATCCGTAGTCATCGACGTAGCAATGACCGAAACCGCCCGAGAAGCTGACTACGTACTGCCAGCCTCGAGCCAATATGAAAAAAGTGAATGTACCTATTTTAATTTAGAATTTCCACATAACGCATTTCATCTTCGCCAACCTCTTTTCCCTCCACTTCCCGGCACACTACCAGAAGCCGAAATCCATTCACGTTTAGTCATGGCTTTAGGCAACGTTACCGAAGAGGATATTGCATTACCCGCCAAAGCAGCAAAATATGGTCGAATTCCCTTTGCATTAGCCTTTGGCGCATTACTCGCGCGAAAACAACACCTTACACCCTACCTTCCCGTATTACTCTATCGCACCCTAGGCCCACAGCTCCCAAAAGGATTAGCTGATGCAGCCGTATTATGGGGTATCAGTCACCTCTTTGTTCAAGCCAATGCAAAATCCGCGGCTAACGCAGGTTTTACTGGCTTCAAATTACAAGCCGGTGAAAAGTTATTTGACGCCATCATTAACTCCCCATCAGGCGTGATATTTTCATCCGCCAAAGATTACAGCGAAAGCTGGGATCGAGTTGGTATTGCAGGCAAAAAAATCAACCTATGTATTCACGAGCTGTTTGATGAACTAGATCAACTCGCCACCGAAGAAGATGATAGACCAAAAGAATTCCCATTAATTTTATCTGCAGGAGAGCGTCGCAGTGACACGTCCAACACCGTCGTTCGCAACCCAAGTGCAAACAACTTAAAACACTCTGGAGCATTACGAATATCACAACAAGATGCAACGACCTACGACATCAAAACAGGGGATACGGTATCACTAACCACCTCACGAGGTTCCGCGAAGGTTGTCATTGAAATCTCCGACATGATGCAAACCGGTCACATATCTCTACCCAACGGTTTCGGTATGGACTATTCCACATCAAAAAAACAAACAACAAGCCTAGGTGTAGCACCAAATGAGCTAACCTGTGCTAAAGCACGAGATCCAATTGCCGGAACCCCATGGCACAAATACGTTCCCGCTGCGATAACAAAAACTGCATAGAATAAGGACAGCAACATCATGAATGCAAAAGTTGAATTATATGGCTGGGAAGTATCCCCATACACCGCCAAAGTGGACGCCTACTTACATTTCAAAGGTATTACCTTTAACAAAATTTATCCCAACGCCTATACATTGGCACGAAAAATACAGCCTGCCGTGGGAAAAATGATTATGCCCGTTGTATACATCAACGGCAAAAATCCAATTCAAGACTCCACCATCATCATTGACCACTTTGAACAACAGAATCCCAAAAGACCCGCAATCCCAACAACACCCAAACAACGTATAGCCGCTCAATTAATCGAACTCTACTCCGACGAATGGTTACCTATGGCAGCACTACACTACCGTTGGAACTACCCAGAAAATTACAACTTTATTATTAGTGAATTTGGCAGCAACGCCCTGCCTTACTTCCCAACGTTTATTCAAAAAAAGGTCGCCAAAACCTTCGCCGGGAAAATGTCCGGATACCTACCCATACTCGGAATCACCAAAAACACAGAAAAGGCCTTAGAACAACACGTAGAAACACTGCTCTCATTGCTAAATACGCATTTTGAACAACACCACTACTTGTTAGGTAACCAACCATGTTTGGCCGATTTCTCACTATACGGCCCACTCTACGCCCACCTACATAGAGACCCCGCACCAAAGGACCTAGTAGCAAAATATAGCAACGTCTTAGCCTGGATAAAAAGAATCCAAGGAAATACATCAACAGAAAACAACACACTCCCCGATAACGACCAAATCCCTGACACACTAATACCGATACTAAACCACATGACAAAAAGTCATATGCCATTGCTTCAACAGACCATCGACGCCATTCAAAAATGGGCAAAAGAAAAACACACCGGCGACAAAATCCCCCAACGACTAGGTGACGCAACCCTATCCATAGAAGACAAACAAGAAACCCGTTACAACCTCAGCTACGGGTACTGGATGCTACAACGCATCCAAGAAACCTACCAAGCCCTTAGCGAGGACAACAAACCACCCGTCGATGCGTTTATTGCACAACTAAACGGCTTCTCGCTTATAAAAAAAACACTACCGAACCAGGTAACATTAAAAAATTGCCGACTATATCTAAGTTAAGGTGAGCTTTTCAAAACCCCAAAGAATCCAATAATCTATAACCCAGCAACAAGTGATGTATTAACAATATCCGTTCAGAAACGTCTGCGGCACGGACGCCGCAGTCGAGCACGCATGGATGCGATCTTTAGCGATTTCTGAACGGATATTGTTAATACATCACGCTCCAGTCGATTACAACGCTCTAATCACTCTAATACTAGCCATCACTAACACATCGCCAAACCTAACCAACAATCTTATAACAACTCTTCGCATTATCACGAAACAACTTCACCCGATCCTCATCACTTAACCCCTCACAAAGGGACCAATAAACGTCATACAACACCTCCAACGACATCGAGACCTTATCCATCGGAAAATTTGAAGCAAACATACAGCGATCAACCCCAAATTGCCCAACTACAAACTCCACCATCGGCCGAAGATCATCAACCACCTCAGCTAATGAAGGCGGCTGATCCCGCAAATGATACCCCCAGCCCACCACAGGCATAAAAAACCCAGACAACTTCACCAAAACGTTCCGACACTCAGCGACCTTCGCCATCCCCTCCTGCCACAAACCCAACACTCGACTCCTAGCAACATCAGAACCACCATAAGAAGCAAACTCCCCACCTAAACCTATCGGCGTCCCCATATGCCCCAAAATAAACGTCGTATTAGGGTACGCTTTTGCCAACATCACCATCTCATCTAACTGGTGATGAAAAAACCACGCATCAAAAGACAAGTCATACTTTTCCAACAGATCAAACCCTGCCCTCCATTTAGGATCTTGCGACATTTTAGACTGATCACAAAACCGCATAATAGACTTATCAGCATCCCACGCCAACATCTGTCGTATTCCCACCAACTTCGAGCTGGCACGTTTATGAGCAGCCAACACCGCATCAACATTATCCCCCCTCAAATCCAAGTGTCCTACAATCCCCCCTAGCGACGGCTCCCTTCGCCCAGAAAACAAAGACGCCACCCATTGCGTCTCCTTAACAGGACCAAAACCCGAATTATCCCTCCACCCAGCCTCAACATGCACCACATGAGATATATTCAATTGCCCCCGGTCAGCAGCATAGTTCACCGGCAGATAGTCATAACCAACATGACTAATATTACCTACATAGTCTTTATCAGCCTTATTTGCCCCTAGCGTCACCAAAGATTCATATAAAGATTGATTCCAACCCAGCAGTTTCTTTGGCCAGGACAATATTCTTGGAGTATTCACCAAATCCCACTGATGAATATGTGGGTCAATAATGGAAAAAACTTCTGGGATTAACACAATTTAACTCCTGGATTGAAATTCATATAGGACACCATAAATAGCGCTCAAGAGAATAACATGGTCACATTCCACTGGCCCATGACGAACGGGCTCATCGCGATGCCCATTACTCGACTCACATAACCAAAAAACCGTCTATTCTATAAAGAAGCTATTCCAAATATTCACCCGCAGGAGAAGGCTAAAATTTTGATGTCCATACTTGCAAAAACTTACCTGTCCCTATTCTCAAAAAAACTGCGGTTAATATGTCTATTTTTCAGCACATTCTTCGTGAGTAGCGCCCTAGCCGCGGCTATTCCGGCATCAGCACATCCCGAGACTATTAATGTCAACTTCCAGCACATGGGCAAGGATTACCATATCCAAGGTCAAGGCATCAAGAACACCTATGTATTTAACGCAGGGGCCAAGAAAAAAGTCAGTCTCAGCACGCTAGAATGGGCACCCTATATCGGTCAAGATATCTGTAACCAAGGCTGGGTTCAGCAATTAACGGTTGCCCTACTTACAAGCCAAGGTTACGAAGTCACCATTAGTTTCTACCCTTGGGCAAGAACTATTTCCATGGCAGAGAAAGGCCGGGTAGACATACTATTCCCAGAATATTTTATTGAACCCGCGGCTCCCTCAGACGTCATCAAAAATACCAAACGAACAGATCACCTCGCCTTATCCTTAGCAATTCCCGGCGGCCCTATCGCCCTACTCAAACGCAAAGACTTCAAGTCGCCATTCAAAGGAGAATTAAGCACACTAAAAGGACAGAGCATTGGCGTTGTAAGAGGTTATCAAAACACCCCTGAGTTTGACGCATTAATGGATAGCGGTTTTTTTCGCATCGATAATTCCGTAGACGACCTAATGAACGCCATCAAGTTATCTAAAGGAAGGATAGACTATATCGTTGGTGACCCATCGGTGATCTTTTTCAGCGTCAGAACTGGAAATCATTTATCTGAAAAAGCAAAGAAATCTATCCTCAATAGTATTGAAGTTGTCGAGCCCCCACTACAATACAACAGCCTATATTATGCTGTTTCCAAAAAGGCCCCTGAATGGAAAACATTACTCAAAACGATAAATAAAGCCATTACTAGCTTTGAAAAAGAAGGCGTCACACAGCAAATAATTAACAACACAAGAAAACAATGCAACAAGCAGCGATAACAAACACTCCAAACAAACAAACAACCGCAACGTTACACTTTATTCCATAGTTAATATTAGCCTTTACTCCACAACCCAATTAATATAGCCAGTCGATCGAACTTGAGGAGTACAATATGCGCCACGGGCACCATGTAGTAGAACCAGGCACAGGAATGAAGTGGCATGTATTAACGTTATTGTGGCCCTATTTCCTAGAATTTAGAATACGCGTATTTCTAGCCGTAACCTGCCTTTTGCTCGCAAAATTTGCCAGTATCAGCATCCCCTTTTTCCTCAAAGATATTGTTGATACTCTAGACAGCTCAGCCCCCACCTCAAATGCTTTAATCACAGTCCCTCTAGGCTTAGTAGCTGCCTATGGAGCAGTTCGATTCATCAATGTATTACTCAATGAATTTCGAGACACATTGTTTGGCAGAGTTACTGAGCGCACAATTCGACGAATCAGCTTACAAACTTTTCAACACTTACATCGACTTGATCTCGACTTTCACTTAGATAGAAAAACCGGTGGGTTATCTCGTGACTTAGAGCGCGGTACCACTGGCATTAACTTTTTAATGCGTTTTATGGTATTTAACATTGTTCCCACACTCGTAGAAGTGTTATTGGTCGTTGGTTTACTATTTTATAACTACGGAATCGCTTTTGCTGCGATCACCCTTATTTCCGTCATTCTTTATGTTACTTACTCTATATTGGCCACTGAATGGCGCACCCGGTTTTTACGTGAAGTCAACGAAGCCGACTCTGCCACCCACTCACGTGCAGTTGACAGTTTACTAAATTATGAAACCGTCAAATACTTCACCAACGAAAACTATGAGGCCGACCGTTACGACCAAGAGCTAGCCACATGGGAAAAAGCCAAACGCAAAAACCGCCTGACCTTATTTGCCTTAAACTCCGGCCAGGCAATGATCATCGCCATCGCAATGACAAGTATGTTAGCACTAGCAGCAACACGCACAGCAAATGGCAGCATGACAATCGGTGATTTTGTACTGATCAATGCATTTATGATGCAGCTATTTATCCCGTTGAATTTTTTAGGGTTTGTATACCGGGAAATCAAAGGCTCCTTAGCAAACATTGAAAAAATGTTTGATTTACTAAAAAGAAAATCCAATGTAAACGATTGCGATGACGCCACAACACTTCAAGTAAACCAAGGCTCAATCAGTTTTAATAAGGTATCATTTCACTATCAAAAAGAGCGAGCAATATTAACGGACATCAGCTTCACCGTAGCACCCGGAAGCAAAGTTGCTGTTGTCGGCGAAAGCGGATCTGGAAAGTCGACCTTAGTAAAATTACTATTTCGTTTTTATGACCCCTCACAGGGAAACATTAGCATTGATGGACACAGCATCATTAATGTCACGCAAGATTCCTTGCGTCGTGCCATTGGAATCGTACCTCAAGACACCGTATTGTTTAATAATAGTATTTTAGAAAATGTACGTTACGGCCGCCCCAACGCATCCGACGAAGACGTCGCAAACGCCATTCGAATGGCTCATCTGGATCGATTTATTGAAGACTTACCTAAAGGCACCGCAACTATTGTGGGAGAACGCGGCCTAAAATTATCAGGAGGCGAGAAACAACGTGTCGCCATTGCTCGCGCCATTCTTAAACGCCCACCAATCCTAGTGTTTGATGAAGCAACATCATCACTGGACAGTAAATCAGAACAAGCCATTTTAAAGGCTATGAAAGAAATCACTGAAGGCTATACCAGCCTCGTAATAGCCCATAGACTATCCACCATCATCGACGCTGACAAAATAATTGTCCTAGACCGGGGCCGCGTCGTAGAACAAGGCAGCCATACTAAACTACTCTCAACCAATGGCACCTACGCAAAACTTTGGCGCATCCAACAAGAAGAAAATCATGATCTATAACGGCAGCTGTCACTGTAAAGCCGTCACCTTTCAAGTAGAAGCCCCTGACAAGGTCGACGTGGAAGACTGTAATTGCTCCATTTGCTTAAAAACGGGGTTCCTTCATTTAATTGTCCCCATAAATAAATTCACCCTGCTAACAGGAAAAAACCACATTACAACTTACACCTATAATACCGGTGTCGCTCAACACTATTTTTGCAATACATGTGGAATAAAATCTTTTTACATCCCCCGCTCCAACCCTGATGGCATGGACATCAACGTACGCTGCCTAGATGAGCAACCTAGCACCATCAATATTATTAAATTTGACGGCCAACACTGGGAAGGTCACGCCCACACCCTTGCACACAAAAGCAAACCGGACTGAAACCACCCGACCTCAGCCAAATACCCAGCACGTATTTATCGGCACTAGAAAAATACACTACCAATAGGCAACAACGAAAAAGACAGATAAAAAAGCCCTGACACCGTTAAGTATCAGGGCTTTTCTCTTCGCAACCCCTAGAGAAGGTAACGAAGAAATAGCTTAGTAAGGGTGATTCAAAACAATCGTTTCCACTCGATCCGGGCCAGTCGATACGATATCAACAGGAACACCAACAACCTCTTCTAAGCGAGCAATATAGTTTCGTGCTGCTTGAGGCAGGCCATCCATCGTTTTTACGCCATACGTTGTTTCAGACCAACCTGGCATATCTTCATATACTGGCTGCAACCCATCATAATCTGCCGCATCAATAGGGAAAAGATCTACAGGGTTTCCATTTTCATCATTGTAGCCAATACAAATTCGAATAACCTCCAGGCCGTCAAGCACATCAAGCTTGGTCAAACACAAACCTGATACTGAGTTAATTTGCATTGAACGTCGCAACGCCACCGCATCAAACCAACCACAACGACGGGCGCGACCGGTAGTCGTACCAAATTCATGGCCTTTCTCTGCTAAATGCTCACCATTCTCATCAAACAGCTCTGTAGGAAACGGACCAGACCCAACACGCGTAGTGTAGGCTTTTGTAATACCTAATACATAATCTAAATATAACGGACCGAAACCACTTCCCGTTGCAGTACCGCCAGCACTGGTGTTAGAAGAAGTAACAAATGGGTAAGTACCATGATCAATATCTAGTAACGTACCTTGAGCGCCTTCAAAAAGGATATTATCGCCAGCAATCCTGTGCTGGTGCAATATGTCAGTGACATCCGCCACCATACTTTTAATGCTCTCAGCCATTTCCAACGTCTCATCGAGTACCTTCTGGTAATCAATGGTATCAACCTTGTAATAGTGCTCAAGTGCAAAGTTATGATAATCCAACACTTCAGCAAGCTTAGCGGCAAAACGCTCTGGATGATAAAGGTCGCCTAATCGAATACCACGACGTGCAACTTTATCTTCGTAAGCAGGCCCAATTCCACGTCCTGTAGTACCTATTTTCGCCTTGCCTCGTGCAATTTCACGCGCCTGGTCTAAAGCTACATGATAAGGCAATATTAACGGGCAAGCTGGACTAATCTGCAAACGATCTCGAACTGGCACGCCTCGATCTTCCAGCATTTTAATTTCTTTGAGCAATGCATCAGGTGCAACCACAACACCATTACCAATCAAACACTTTACATTGTCACGAAGAATACCTGACGGTATTAGGTGCAACGCTGTTTTAACACCATCAATAACCAATGTATGACCGGCGTTATGTCCACCTTGAAATCGTGCAACACAAGTAACGCGATCCGTCAGCAAATCAACAATTTTCCCTTTGCCTTCATCACCCCATTGGGTGCCAAGAATGACTACATTTTTACCCATTTTTCTGTATCTCTATTTACAATTATCAAAAATTCACATGAAGCATGTAATACATTCATTACATCACCTCAAATATACATAACATTAGCGACCGCCCGCGTACTTATAAACTACATATTACCCAACGATTATCTTGTAACTTAAGTTGATGAGTGCAGTCCATATCTTCTGCTGTTACTTTCTGTCCAGGCAAACCCGCAACAACTCTCACACCTTGCTGTCGCAAATGAGCAACTTCGCGTTGCAATGCGGCATCTTCATTATCGGGCGCAAATACCAGCTGAGCTGAAACACTCGGTGTTTGCTGCTTAATTTTAATTAAACTCGCCAAATCCGTACTGAACCCTGTGGCAGCACGCGCTCGGCCAAAAACTTCACCTATGTGATCATACCTACCACCACTCGCAACAGAGTGACCGACTGTTGGCAAATAGGCACTGAATACAGGCCCTGTGTGATAGTGGTATCCACGCAATTCACCCAGATCAAAGTACAAAGCAACCTCGGGACGCCGCTCACGAATAGCAGCAGCAATTGTCATCAAATCATCAATAGCTTGTGCGAGCACCTCAGATACAGGCCCAAGCTCCGCTTTGGCTTTAGCCAAAACGCCATCACTACCGGACAATTCAGATAATGTAATAAATTTATCTTTTAATGGTGAGTCTGCAAGGTTAGCATCCAAGAATTCAGCTAACTCAGGCACAGACTTACGCTGATAGATGTCAAATAACGCCATCTCTTGAGCGTCATCCAATTCTGCCATTTCAGCCAATACTCGGTATATCGCTACGTGTCCGAGGTCCAAATGAACTTTTTCACAGCCCGTCAGCGTCAACGTATCAAGCATCAACATAATGACTTCGATATCACTGGCAACACCATCATGACCAAATAGCTCAACACCAACCTGCATGGCACTGCGGGATGCTGTTAGTGATTTTGGCTTGGTATGCAGCACATCCCCGGCGTAACACAAACGAGTCGGCCCTTCACGGTTTAACGTATGGGCATCAATTCTAGCAACCTGAGGGGTCATATCTGCGCGCACCCCCATTAACCGACCCGTACTTTGGTCCGTCAATTTAAAGGTTTGCAATGCTAAGTCGTTTCCTGCCCCTATAAGCAGTGACTCCAAATACTCCACCAAAGGAGGGATAACTAAGTCATACCCCCAACTACGGTATAAGTCTAATAACTCGCGGCGTAAACCTTCCAGGCACGCAGCTTGGGCAGGAAGAGTCTCTTCGACCCCATCTGGCAACAACCATCTATCGGCAATGGACATTGAATTTCTTCCAATCTTTATCTTTATAAATCAAGCAGTTGAGCGCAAAAAACACGCTTCCAGCGATGTTTATGGCAAGTTACGTTATCTGTAGCCATAAAAAAACCGGGCCAAAACCCGGTTTCCTTATGATACCACGGGACATAGTCCCGGGGCGAATATAACTGTGCTTTTGTTCACATTCGCATCGCAGTTATTTCGGTTTACTGGTCATATACTCAAAGAAATCTCCTTTGGGCTCAACCACTAACACATCCGATTTATCATTAAATACGGTACGGTAAGACTGCATGCTACGGAAAAAGCCGTAAAACTCTTTGTCCTTATTATAAGCATTAGCATATACAGCTGCCGACTCAGCATCACCGGTACCACGGACAACTTCAGATTCACTAAAGGCTGTTGCCAAGATAACCGTACGCTGACGATCTGCGTCTGCTCGCAGCCCTTCCGCCAGTTCATTACCTTGAGAGCGATGCTCACGCGCTTCTCGTTGCCGTTCAGCTCGCATACGTTGATATACCGACCCACTAACGCTAGGCGGCAAATCTATGCGCTTCACTCGAATATCAATCACTTCGATACCAAATTCTTCTTGTGTTTTGAGGTCGACTTCTTTCGTTAACTCGACCATCAAAGACTCGCGCTCACCCGAGACCACATCAAATACAGATCGCTCACCGAACTTATTACGTAAGCCTTCATTTACACGAGGTGATATCAACGCTTCCGCTTGAGACTCCAACCCGCCACCTGTAGAGGTGTAGAATTTGGTCACATCAGTAATACGCCACATAACAAAAGAGTCTACGATTAATCGCTTCTTCTCTTTTGTCAGATACTCTTCAGGGCGCAAATCACGCGACATAACACGGCCATCAAAGATTCTAGACTCATCCCATGGCAATTTGGTATGTAACCCAGGCTGTAAGTCATCTTGAACAATTTCACCAAAACGCAATAACAAACCACGCTGATGCTGCCCAACCGTAAACAAACACATAGAGCCAACCAACACCACAACACCAATCAGCAACAAACTGATTAAACTTTTAGTATTCATTATCTTGCCTCCCAACGCTTGTTCTCACGCACTTGACGCAACCGATCCATACCACGAAGGTCAGTAGAACCCTCAGAGCTTGTTCCTGGCTGCTGTTTCGACGCAACAGGTTGTCTTACTGACTGTGCTGCAACAGCGCCTCCCGCCATCATCTTATCCAACGGTAGATACATCATGTTGTTTCCACCTTCCACATCAACCACTACCTTTGAAGTATTGGCATAGACCTGTTCCATTGTTTCAAGGTACAAACGACGACGCGTCACTTCAGGCGCCTTACTATATTCCGTTAGAAGCTTTTCAAATCGCGTTGCCTCACCCGTTGCCCGTGAAACCACTTCTGCTTTGTAGGCTAATGCTTCTTCTTTCATACGCTTTGCCTGACCACGAGCTTCGGGAATAATACCGTTAGCATAGGTCTGCGCTTCGTTCTGAACGCGCTCTTCGTCTTCTTTCGCTTTAATGACATCATCAAATGCCGCTTTCACTTCATTTGGTGGATGAGCATCCTCGATGTTCACCTTGGTAACCAATAAACCCGATTTATAGCGATTTAGATATTCCTGCAACCTACGCTGCACATCAACCGCCATAACACCTCGACCTTCAGTAATTACACTGTCCATCTTGGTTCCACCAACCACATGACGAAGCGCACTTTCCGTTGAATGACGCAACGCTTCCTGAGGGCTATTGGATTCCAAAAAGAAATCCGTTGGATTGCTTACTTTGTATTGAACAACCAAACCGATAGCCACCAAATTCTGATCTTCCGTTAACATAGTAGCTTCCATGTTAAAGGAATTAATCTGGATCACATCGACCTTACGAACCGTATCAATGAGCGGTGGATTCCAATGCAAACCAGCACCAACCGTTTCGTGAAGTTCCCCGAAGCGCAGCACAACAGCATTTTCTGCTTGCTCTACACGGTAGAAGCCAGAAACACCCCATATGATTGACGCAACAACAGCCACCAAAACGATCAGGCCAAAACCGCCGCCACCATTTTTGCCACTATTACCACCACCGCCAAGCAAACCGCCAAAGCGCTCCTGAAGTTTTTTTAATACTTCATCAAGATCAGGTGGCCCTTGATCATTCTTACCACGCCAAGGGTCTTGGTTATTTTTATTACCACCGCCAGGTTCATTCCAGGCCATAGGTGTCTCCAGTTGTTCAGTAATTAAACGATCAGCAAATGTAGTTTCGCCGGATAACTTACTCTTTTAATTTGATATTGTCACTATTCAACGAGATGCCAAAATTTAACACCCGCAAATCTAGCGGTTAGTGTTGAATTAGCAATGCCTTTTCAGAACCAATCCTAGAATGACAGTGCGGAAAGGACGCCGCAGCCGAGCACGCATGGATTCGATTTTTGCAATTTCTGAAAGGGTATTGTTAACTCAGCACGTTCTCGGGGATACCCACAACACCAACAGTTTTTTTATTCGAATCCAATCTGTAGTGCGGTTAAATTTGTTTTTTTCAAGGCCTGCTGGAATTCTTTCTCTGGTAATCGGATATCAAGCACCGTATTTCCTATCTCATCGTAACTTTCTTCGTTCACCACGCCCAATTGATGAAATAACGATCTTAGCTGCCCCATCGCAGGCGTCAAACACACCGTCCCATCGACCAATTTTCGACCAACACGAAGTGACAGCGCCTCAAAAAACAAATCCGTTCCTACTCCCGTTTTGGCAGACATCCAAACCGCTTGAGGGACACCTTCGTCATCAAAATCAATTCGAGGCTTCACATCACCCATCAAATCAATCTTGTTGTACACCATTAATACGGGAACAGAGTCCGCTTTTATTTCACGTAACACTTCATTCACATGAAAAATATTCTCAGCACGCTCTTCAGCACAAGCATCCACAACATGCAGCAATAAATCGGCTTCTTTGCTTTCTTCCAACGTAGCTCGAAACGCCTCAACAAGCTTATGGGGTAAATCACGAATAAACCCCACGGTATCCGCCATAATCACCGCCCCAACATCCTCAACGTCTAAGCGCCTCAATGTAGGATCCAGCGTCGCAAACAACTGATCCGCCACGAACACTTCAGATGTAGTGAGATGATTAAATAGTGTTGATTTTCCGGCGTTGGTGTACCCCACTAACGAAACCGTCGGCACTTCCGCCTTTTTGCGGGAACGACGGCCTTGGTCACGCTGTTTCCTTACCTTATCCAAGCGCTTATGAATGGCCTTAATTCTTGCTCGTAACAAGCGACGATCCGTCTCTAACTGCGTCTCGCCCGGCCCACGTAAACCAATCCCGCCTTTTTGGCGCTCTAAGTGCGTCCAACCACGTATCAAACGTGTCGACAAATGCTCCAATTGAGCAAGCTCTACCTGTAACTTACCCTCGAAAGTTCGGGCTCGTTGCGCAAAAATATCCAAGATCAGACCAGTACGATCCAACACTCGACATTTGAGTTCTTGCTCAAGGTTGCGCTCTTGGGAAGGGGATAAAATATGATTAAAAATAACCAGATCAGCTTCGTCTTCTTCGACTTGCTGCGCTAGTTCTCGCGCTTTACCGGAGCCTATAAAAAATCGAGCGTCCGGTTTCTGGCGGGAGCCACGCAAAATGCTCGTGCACTCTGCTCCTGCAGAGTCCACGAGCATTTCAAATTCATCAGGATCTTCACGACTACCCTTGTTTGAAGAGAAGTCGATATGTACTAATACAGCTCTCTCGCCCTGTTTTGGGCGATCAAATAATGATTCCATTTACTAATCTACTTAGGATCCAAAAAAACCTGCAGACCAGCGAGCTGTAAGCAGTAATAGCAATTTTGATGATATTCTAGGTAATGATACCAGTGGCAATAACCTCAACAGAGATTATTCGCCCATATCATGAGTTTCGTGCCCAGCAGGCTGATCTGCTCGTTCATTACGAGGGTTGCGCGCTGGTACCACGGTAGAAATCGCATGTTTGTATACCATCTGGTTTACCGTGTTACGTAATAACACAACATACTGATCAAATGATTCAATTTGGCCTTGCAGTTTAATACCATTTACCAAAAAGATAGATACTGGGATTCTCTCTTTTCTCAAGGCGTTCAAAAATGGGTCTTGTAAGCTATGACCTTTAGACATAGTCGTCTCCTTTAAAAGCATTGCCCTAAATATGAGGGCTAAATATGTTCAAAATGAACAAAGTTATTCCAGAAACCTGGAATTTCATCGGCTAGCGTAGGATGGGGGCCAGCGGCAGAATTTTCAAGACCTTTTCTGTAAAATCTGGATCTTCTGAGTCAAACCAGTGCAAATCATGCCAACTACGCAACCACGTTATCTGTCTTTTGGCCAGTTGACGGGTTGCAATGATTCCTCTCTCTACCATTTCATCGTAGCTCAGTTTCCCTTCTAAGCAATCCCAGGCTTGACGATAACCCACAGCACGAACCGATGCCATGCTCGGATCTAAGTCTCCCCTGGCGTACAAACGTTTTACTTCGTCCATAAAACCCTGCTCAAGCATGATATGAAAACGTTGCGCTATACGTTCATGCAATCGAGATCGATCATTCGGGCATACGGCAATTGAGGTCACATCATAAGGAAAAGCTCCTTTGTCCCCCCCCCAAGACTCGTCACTTCCCTTATCTTTCTGTTCCTGATGCCATCGCGTGAGTGACTTACCGGACACTCGATACACCTCTAAGGCACGTTCAATCCTTTGCGGATCATTAGGATGTATACGCTCAGCAGCAACAGGGTCTACCTGCATTAATTGTTGATGCAAAGCACCCCAACCATCCCGAGCAGCCTCAGCTTTAATAGCGGTGCGAATAGACTCATCAGCAGAAGGCAGCGTTGCAATACCTTCCCTTAGTACCTTGAAGTACAACATGGTTCCCCCTACCAAGAGGGGAATTTTTCCTTTATTGGTAATTTCTTTCATCGCTGCTAACGCATCGTCACGAAAGTCGGATGCGGAATAGGTTTCAGATGGGTCTAGAAAATCAATCAATCGATGTGGCGCTTGAGCCAACATCTCAGCATCAGGCTTAGCAGTACCAATATCCATTTCCCGGTATATTAAGGCTGAATCAACACTAATAATTTCCACAGGGAAACGCTTTACCAATTCTAAAGCCAGCGCCGTTTTACCAGAAGCCGTTGGGCCTGCAAGAAAAATAGCTGGAGGTTTAGTGATCATCTAACGCCCCCGTAAAAACAATTTATCAAGGTCTTTCATGCTCATTTGCGTCCATGTAGGCCTACCATGATTACACTGGCCACTGCGCTCTGTACGCTCCATGTCCCGCAACAAACCATTCATTTCAGGGATTGTTAACTTACGATTTGCTCTCACCGACCCGTGACAGGCCATCGTACCTAGCAACGAATTCACTCTCCCCTCAACACGATCACTTGAGCCATGGGTTTTAATATCCGAAATCACATCCCTCACCAACGCTTCTACATTTGCATCTCTTAAAAAAACCGGTACTTGACGCACTAATAACGTTTCTGGTCCCATACGCTCCACGTCAAGCCCAAGACGCTGAAATAGGTCACGACTATCTTCCGCCAGCTCTGCTTCACCACGACTGATAGCCATACTCACAGGAACAAGCAGTGGCTGAGACTTCATACTCTGGCTGTGCCAACTAACTTTCATCCGCTCGTACGTCACTCGCTCATGAGCGGCATGCATATCAACAACAATCAATCCATCTTGGTTTTCAGCTAAAATATAAATGCCATGTAATTGAGCAACCGCATACCCCAAAGGAGGCACATCATCATTAGAAGGTACGCCAGCATGAACATCATGCTGTATCGCACTTTCTGCCAACCCAACGGCCCCAGCCGTACCTGCACCTTCATGTAACGCTCCGTAGGCTTGCATTGTCTCGCGAACAGGGGCAACGCCTGACGCATGATTAGCCGACGAATAATATGCAGGGGCTGCCACTTGGCTTTCCAGTGCGCCACCTTGACCCAACCCCAATGCTGTTTGCTCGCGAAACTCACCAATAACTTGACCTTGCGGTGTGTCACTTTCAGCTAATACATCATCAGTTGCCAAGGTATCTTCAGGTGTCACCTCAGCAATAGCACGGTGCAAACTTCGGAATAAGAAATCATGAACCTGCCTTGTCTCTCGAAAGCGCACTTCATGCTTGGTGGGATGCACATTCACATCCACTCCTTTTGGGTCTAACTCAAAATACAACACATACGCCGCATGTCGCCCGTGATACAACACATCGCGATATGCTTGGCGCACCGCATGAGTTACCACCTTGTCTCTTACATGGCGCCCATTAACAAAAAAATACTGCAAATCTGCTTGGCTTCGAGAAAACGTGGGCAACCCCATCCACCCCCACAAACGCAAGCCAGATATTTCAGTATCAACACGCACCGCATTTTGAATGAAATTAGGGCCGCAAATACTAGCAACCCTTCGATCCTCTTCCGCTTCTGTTTTCGCTTCTTTTAAACTGTGAACAACACGTTGGTTATGGCGCACTGTAAATGCCACATTAAAATGACTTAATGCTAATCGCTTAACCACATCATCCAAATGGCCAAATTCTGTTTTCTCTTTACGTAAAAACTTTCTTCGCGCTGGCGTATTAAAAAACAAGTCCCTTACTTCAACGGTAGTTCCCTGAGGGTGAGCCGCGGGCAATACTTGGGCTTCCATATCTCGCCCTTCCGTTACCACTTTCCAACCGCTACCTGAATTTTCCTCACTAGAGGTCATATTCAATCGAGAAACGGAACTAATACTTGCTAACGCCTCGCCACGAAAACCTAAGGTTTCCACACCTTCCAAGTCATCCAAGTCATGAATTTTACTGGTGGCATGTCGCGCCATAGCGAGCGGTAAATCATCTTTATGTACACCACAACCATTATCACGAATCCGGATAAGCTTGATGCCACCTTGTTCGACATCCACTTCCAAACGTGTTGCTCCAGCGTCAACACTGTTCTCTAGCAGCTCTTTTACAACCGCAGCAGGACGCTCCACCACCTCACCCGCAGCAATCTGATTTGCCAAGCGAGGGCTTAATTTATTTATTTTACTCATAGAAAATCTGACTATTGGTGGCCATAAGCATGCTTTAACTTATTGGCTATCACATTAAGGAATTGAAATTATGAATTAGGAATACGTATCGTTTGACCGATTTTAATAATATCAACTTGAGACATCGCGTTCACACGCCGTAGAGTTGCCAAACTAACCTGATAACGATTGGCTATTTTTGACAAGGTTTCACCCCGCCGAATAGTATGTTTTGCATACAGCGCCTCCGTCGATTTACGTAACGCTATCTTACTACCAGGAGGTGGATGTTGTTCAAAGTATTTTGTAATACCCTTGGTAATCGCCTTCGAAAGCTTCTTGCGGTGGGCACTGGAGTTTAGATTCCTCTCTTCTTTTGCATTAGAAATAAAGCCCGTTTCAATTAAAATAGAGGGAATATCAGGAGACTTTAATACGGCAAACCCTGCCTGTTCAATATGCTTTTTATGCAATTTAGTAACCCGCCCCATCTCACCTAACACATATTTACCTACTGTTAAGCTGTGCTCCATACTGCCTTCCATTGCTAGATCTGCCAACACACCGGCCAACACATCATCTTTATCCTCTAAACTCACGCCACCAATCACGTCCGCTTGGTTTTCTTGCTCAGCTAACACGCGCGCCAAGGTGCTTGTTGCCCCTCTACGTGATAAAGCAAATACCGAAGCCCCACTGGCTTTGCCATTTTTAAAGGCGTCTGCATGAATCGATACAAAAATATCCGCATGCAGCTTTTTACGAGCTATTTCTCGACGCGTCTTTAATTTAAGGAAGTAATCACCCTTTCGGGTTAACACCGCACGAATACCTTTTCGCTTATTGAGTTCAGTCTGCAGGGATTTGGCAATTTTGAATACGACGATTTTTTCTCGCGTTCCTTTGCCTCCGATAGCACCGGGATCTTCTCCCCCGTGACCTGCATCAATGGCCACAATAATATCTCGCCCACCAGCAACACGTTTTTGCTGTTTCTTGATCGGCGTTGCAGTACTTACAGTTTTTGACGAAGCAGCATTACCTGCCTTCACTGACGCTACAGAGCCTTCCAAATCAAGCACCAGTCGATGTCCGTATTGAGCATTGGGTTTTAATAAAAAACTCTTGGGTTTAAGGGGTGTTTTTAAATCCAAAACCACCCGTAAATCCTGCTTGTTTTGCATGGCACTGCGAACTTTAGCAATCGAGCTATCTTTTAGATCAATACTAAACAGCGCTTTTGTACGAAGAGTACCTTTAAGATCAATAACAACCCGGTCGGGTTTATCAAGTGTAAAAATACTATGAGCCACTGGCCCAGAAAGATCGAATACCACCCGCGTACTATCTGGTGCCTGCCAAACACGAACACTATCAATCTTTTCACTTGCAGAAACAATCGTCGAAAACAGCACAAGCGTTGCCAATACCCAGGCACGGCCTGACACTTTCGGGTTAGCTTCTCGATACCTGCTAACGGTACACAAACTGATTATTTTGCTTAAAAACTGCCTTAACACTCCAACACCTATTTTTATGGATATTTACCTGCCAGATGAGACCTTCGAACTCATCATTGAGTTGTTAGCGATGCCGCCACCAATGCAACAACAGCCTGCCCCCTCTCGCTCTCCCCCGAGAACTGTAAATATCGTGTTTGTCTGCGTTTCTCTATGGTTAATTCTACATCAGGTTTAGGAATAACGCCTTCTCCTTTGTCTGGCCATTCCAACAAACAGACGCTATTTTGATCAAAATATTCACGAATCCCCATGAACTCTAGTTCTTCCGGGTCAGCAATGCGATACAAATCAAAGTGATAAACAGTAACCTCACTAAACCCATAAGGCTCAACCAGTGTATAAGTCGGGCTTTTTACGGGGCCTTGGTGCCCAAATGCATGCAGCACTCCTCGACTAAACGTAGTTTTCCCCGCACCTAAGTCACCTCGTAAATAGACAACAAGACCTCCATTTAGTGCCTTTCCTAGCTGCTCACCGCAAGCGACAAGTTCGTCTTCTGAAGTAACCAGTACAGAGAATTCCTTCATATGTGCTTGCACAATGTTTGTTTCCCATTAACCAAACGGCGAATATACGGGAATAAGTCAGTTGCCTGCAAGCCTCGTTCACCAGATTCTTTGACTGCACAATCCGCAGCTTTCCCGTGCAACCAAACACCAGCGTTCGCTGCATCCAACAACGGTAACTGCTGAGCCAACAGACCACCAATAACGCCACTCAATACATCGCCCATACCTGCAGTAGCCATACCCGGATTCCCAACATTGGCCAGATGCACACGTCCAACTATTCCAGCGGCAATTTCTGTGGAGGCGCCTGTAGAAACGCCTGTAGAAATAAGTGTTCCAGCGCCTTTTAGCGTAACAACCGCATTATAACGATCACTTAATTGCTGCACACAATGAAACCGATCCAGCGCTATATCTTTGGTACTGCACTGCAATAATCGAGCAGCCTCACCTGGGTGAGGTGTTAACACCCAATTCCCCCGCTGACGAAACACCGCCCCAGCATCTGAGGTTAAAAAATTCAAACCATCCGCATCCAACACCAAAGGAATATCCGTCATTAACGCTTTTTGCAATAGGCTCACTGCCCAAGCTCCTTTGCCAATCCCTGGTCCTGCAACAATCACCGTGGCTTTAGCAATAATTTCATCAATGGTCGAACTATGAGTATCTGCATCTAATGCCATACATTCTGGGTGCCGACTTAGCAACGGCGCAATATGCTCCCCTCGAGTTAATACCGTGACAACACCCGCTCCAACATAATGCGCAGCTTCACTCGCCATCATCACAGCCCCCCCCATACCATGGTCACCACCGATAACCACAACATGCCCGTAACTTCCTTTGTGCGCTCCACGGTCACGCTTACCGAGTACTTTAGCCACATAAGGCCGGTCTATACGTGCAGTACTAGGCTCTACCTGTTCCAGCACTGATTCAGGAATGTTCAATCCAGCAAAAAATAACTCTCCACATTGCTGAGGGCCATTTGCAGTCAACAACCCTTGCTTTAACCCTATATAGGCGACAGTGATGTCAGCATTCACAGCACAACCTAAAATAGAACCCGTATCTGCACATAACCCTGAGGGGGAATCAACAGCACATACATTGATATCTCTTTGTATTGATAAGCGATTAATAAGCTCTACAGCCGCTTTATATTCACCACGAACCTGTCCCTTCAGGCCTGTTCCAAGTAACGCATCAACAACAACACCCTCAGACATAATGGCGCTATGACTTTCATTCGCCAATAAAGCATCAAAAGAACATACCTTCACACCTTCTTCAATTACCTGCTGATATGCCGTTAACGCATCACCTGTTAACTTGGCGGCTTCACCCACCTGTATCACAACAACCTCAATACCCGCTTGCTGGGCCAAACGCGCAATAATATAACCATCACCACCATTATTACCCACACCACAGAACACCGTCACACACCGATGATTTGGCCAGCATTTTTGCATCGCAACATACGTAGCCTCTGCGGCTTTCGTCATCAACGAGAATCCGGGCATACCCTTCTCTTCAATAGCAATCCGATCAAGCTCTCTTACTTGTTCTGCACGATAGAGCACTTTAGGAAGATGCTTGGTATACTTAGCTGCTGTACTCGTTGCAGTATTAGCTACGGTATTGGTTACGGTATTCGTCACGACATTAACCATCCATTTATTTATCATCTGTTACCTAATTCAGATAACCAGATTCATTACTCATCAGTTTAAAAGAGTATACACGACAAAATCTATGACCAACCAGCTACCCAACATCGACCTCACCCAACTTACCTTCGACATAAAGCAATGGGGAAGGGAGTTAGGTTTTCAACAAATAGGTATCTCCGATGTAAATCTAGGCGAACACGAACAACATTTAGTTCGTTGGCTGGACAATCAATATCATGGCGAAATGGGCTACATGGAACGCCACGGGACTAAACGAAGCCGCCCTGATGAATTGGAGCCAGGTACAATAAGAGTTATCACCGCAAGGATGGATTACCTACCTGAAGATACTCACACGGTATCCATTCTTAAACAGAAAGATAAAGCCTATATTTCTCGTTACGCACTTGGGCGGGATTACCACAAATTAATCCGTAAGCGCTTAACCAAACTCGCCAAACAAATCGAAACAGTCATTGGCCCATTTGGTCACCGAGCGTTTGTAGATAGCGCGCCAGTATTGGAAAAAGCCCTTGCCGAGAAATCGGGCTTAGGGTGGATTGGTAAAAATTCACTTCTACTAAATCGCAAAGCGGGATCCTGGTATTTCCTGGGCGAACTATTTATTGATCTACCGCTACCGGTTGACGAACCCGTGAGCAATCATTGCGGCTCATGTCAGTCCTGCATTGATAAATGCCCTACCAATGCCATTGTAGCCCCGTTCCAAGTGGATTCGAGGAAGTGTATTTCCTACCTCACCATCGAACTCAAAGGACCTATTCCAGAAACATTGCGATCACAAATGGGCAACCGTGTTTTTGGGTGCGATGACTGTCAATTAGTATGCCCCTGGAACCGTTTTGCAAAAGCAACGGATGAAACTGACTTTCATCCAAGGCACCAGCTTGATAACCAAGATTTGTTAGCGTTATTTTTATGGGATGAAACCACCTTCTTATCCAACACAGAAGGTTCCGCTATTCGACGTATCGGTTATGAACGTTGGTTACGAAATCTTGCCGTGGGATTAGGCAACGCCCCCTATTCAGTCAATATTGTTGAAGCTCTAACCCAACGTCTGAATCAACATTCCGAGTTAGTTGATGAACATGTACAATGGGCAATAACCCAGCAAAATAAAAAGTCAGAACACATCTCATCAATAATAGATTCAACCAATTTATGAACAACTAAAACAGACATATGCAGCTGTGGCTAACGAATGCTCACTACAACCGCACATGCAAGTACTAGCGTAATCTACAATAACGTTGCTATCTGCTGCCCCATTCTTACGGGTGAGCCTTCATGCAGTTGCTCATCCCATTTGATTTTTCCTTCTGGGAATAACACAATTGCAGTGGAACCTAGTTTAAAGCGTCCCATTTCATCACCCCGCCCCAAAGTAATCGGCTGGCGACCTTCTTCGGTATAATCTTTTACACTTAATTGGCGTTTTGGTGGTGTCACTAACCCAGCCCAAACTGTCTCTATACTGGCAACAATCATCGCCCCTACCAACACAACAACCATTGGCCCTACTTCTGTATCAAACGTGCAAACCACTCGCTCATTACGTGCAAATAATGCAGGCACTTGGTTGGCAGTTTTACCATTTACAGAAAATAACTTACCAGGAACATACGTCATTTCTTTTAACGTACCCGAAAATGGAATATGCACCCGATGATAATCTTTCGGGGATAAGTAAATAGTCGCAAAGCTTCCATTTTTAAAGGGTTCCGCTTTTTCATAACTACCCCCCAACAATTGATCCAACCGGTAATGGTGACCTTTCGCTTGAAAAATTAGATCATTGGATATTTCACCCAACTGACTCACCGCTCCATCCGCAGGGCAGGCAACACCGTCTTCAGTGATTGTTCTGGCGCCATCTTTTAGCGAACGTGTAAAAAAATCATTAAACGTATCGTAAGCCGTTGGGTCTGACTCCATGGCCTCACTCATGTCAATGCCATAGATCTTAATAAACTGCTGGATAAATGTGTCTTTAACCATGGGTATTTTAGAGTCGGCCACGAAACCAGCCAATCGAGACAACCAATGTTGCGGTACTATATATTGTGGTAATACGGATAGTTTTTCGTTCATAAGATACTTCTTTTGATTCATTATAAGTTATTCGACTGAACGCTAAATATCGCTCATTTCAATGGGTGTATTAGGATCATTGCCCCACTCAGACCAAGAACCAGGATAAGCCTTAATATTTTCAAAACCCAATATACGTCCTAACAGATAAGTAAATCCAGAACGGTGATGGGTTTGACAGTGGGTAATGATTTCTTTATCTGCCGTAATACCACGCTGGGCTAACTCTTCTCGTATTACCTCTAAATCACGAATGCGCAAAGCATCCATCTGATCCATCGCGGTTGTCCATTCATAGTGCGCAGCACCAGGAACATGTCCAGCACGAGGTGTCAGTACTTTCTCACCGGTATGTTCTTGCAAAGAGCGCGCATCCCAAACAACAAGATCATCTCGATCAAAATTGTCCATTAAATATTGCTTATCCACACTCGCTGCAAGATCTAACGTGACCGTATATTCCGACGGAGTCGGGTGCATTTCTTCGCTTTGAAGTTCCATTCTGCGTTTTACCCACGCATGAATCCCACCATTCAAATACGAATAATGCTTATGACCAATCACCTCTAACGTCCATAACAATCGACCCGCCCAACCACCACCCTCATCATCATAAGCGACAACGTGAGTATCTGGGGTTAAACCAATAGCTGAGAACAGCGCAGTTAAGCGCTCTTCTGACGGTAACAGCCCTGGAGCCGGTGATGCACCGCCCATCAAAGTAGGGAAATCCAAATGGATAGCCCCAGGCACATGACAACGAAAATATAACTGCTTCTTTGATAAATCCACTATAAGCAACTGAGGGTGTTTTAGTAGAGGCTCTAGCGCCTCAGCTTCAATTAGAAGAGGTAAATCAATGGGATCTACAGTCATGTTAAGACCTTTCTCAAGAATACGGTTTAAGAGGGGTCGACAATTGCACCCCGAGAATAAAGGCTGGAGTGTAAAGGATGTGAAGAGAAATGTCGCCAATCGAGCGCAAAATGCAACAAGACACATCTTTTTGCTAAATCATCCTTTCTTTGGTTTTTTTGCCATTAAAATCAAATGCTTACTGGAGGCATTAGCAATAGAACGACATACCTTTAGCTCCATTTCATTAATACCTTGATTACCGCTTGCGGCTTTATCAGCATACAAAATGCCAAATGCCCCTTTACCATTAAACACCGACATCACAATATAATCATCCGACTGAGTTAGCTGCTTGAATTCTCCCGGCACCAACCCCGTTATCTCATTAGGGCGATCCGAATTCACCCAAACCGCTTGAGGTTTACGCAATATTTGGGTGAAAAAATTCGGAGGCTGCAAACCAGTGGTAAATTTACCCAGTCTCGGTGAATCCTCACACCCTATTGCATAGTACCCTTGCAATATCGCAGTCTTTCTATCCACAAGCCCAATAACAACACGCTGCAACTCCGTTACATCAAATAACACATCTGCAGTACAACGAATTACCTCATGTTCTGCAGAAAAATACCCTACTTCATTAACCAATCGTTTTACGTAACTTTCAAATACCCGGCGTTTCATTTCATTTTTGAACCCTGGAGATTTTGCCGTTGAAGGCACAAGCGGCGCAGTCGCCATAGGCTCTGGTGCAGGGGCCTCACGATTAGGAGCATCTGCAATAGAGGCATCAACGTGTTGTGCACTTAATTGTGGTTCTGGCGCTTGCTCTGGTTTCACCTCAATTTTAGGCTTAACCTTAGAGCGACTAGCCGTTCGTGTAACCGCCGTTACCGAAGTTCCCTCCTTCATTTTGCCAACGACTTCAGTCAATTTATCCGCACGAATGCGGCGTCGCTGGGCAGGCATTGGAGGGAATATCAAACTCACCGCAGGGGTCAATACTCCTGGAATGGGGAATTGTTGAGATGTTTGTAACGCAGCTCCACGGATAACCTGCCAAGCCTCATCTTGTTGCACTCCCAGGTATGCACCAATAATGGCCAAGCAACGGTACGTTTGTCGAGAATACCAATCAATACTGGCCTCTTGTACTAACCAATTTGCCAATGCCACAGGGAACGACGGGGAGTTGGCAATACGACCGGTTTCATCCTTATTTGGCAAAGAAGGTTTTACCGCGGTTAACCCTTCTTTAACCGCATGAGCTAAATAGCGGTAAGAAGGCAGCGTTTCACCGTCCATTGCATCGATAATATTACTTGGAAAACACCAACGCTTTGCAAGTGCTAAAATGATTTTCTCACGAGTACAGCCTAACACCGCAAGCTCCGCCTCCTCCGAAGGGATCCGCTCACGCTTTTGCAACGTATTAATAATCGCCATCTCTTTATGAGCGAAACGCCATAGACACCACATAGGCACACCGGCCATTAGAGTGGATAAATACACATGCTCTGGGGACGCTTGATGACGCAAGGTATTCCAAGCCTTAGCCTGCTCCGCTGCATGCAGGCTTTGCATTATTGCTCGCAGGTATGTCATATCCCGCTTACTATTTGGGTCGCCCTTTACCGCCTTAAACTGTTTTACTAATGATTTAACGCGATCCAACCCTAATAACGAAACACAATGGTGTACATTGGTTAAGGTTCCGGCGGCCTTTTTAGAAAACGCCCTGTTTACTTCTCGAATCAAGTGCACCGTCATCACAGGATCTTGCTCAATTAACGTCCCAATATCATGTAACGACGCATCATGGTCTTTCATTAATTGACCCAACACCCGCGCAGTGGCAGGAATTACGGGCAATAAACTGCCGTCCAAGATATCTATCCAGGCTTCTAGACCTTTAGGTTGAAGAGGTATCGACATAAGTTTGTTAAATCACCAAAGCTGTCCTTAACTTTAACTATAAACCAAGAAATCCATTCAGCAGTAAAAAATCAGGTCACATTACTTTTCATGGCAATACTTTTTGGCTATTTCATTGTTTGCGCAAGCGTTTTTGGCGGCTACGTACTGTCCCATGGCGACCTAGCAACCCTCTGGCAACCCTTTGAACTACTCATCATCGGAGGAGCGGCATTGGGTAATTTTGTTGTTGCCAATCCCCCACACCTCATCAAATCTGTTGGACGCTCCGTTATAGGCGTCTTTGGCGGTAAAAAGCATAGCCAAGAAACCTATATGGATTTACTCGCGCTGCTCTATGAGCTGTTTAACAAGGCCCGTCGCAATGGCCTTATGTCCATTGAAGAAGATGTCGAAGACCCTGGCGCCAGTGAGCTATTTTTACGTTACCCAAAAATCACAATGGATCTACAATTGATAGACTTTATATGTGACTACCTGCGAATTATCTCTACCGGCAACCTATCTGCGTTTGAATTAGAAACATTAATGGATCAAGACATCGAAACCAGCCTTGAAGAAGCCGAACTTCCCGGCCAAGCGTTGGGAAAAATTGCCGATGCTCTACCCGGGTTTGGTATTGTGGCAGCGGTAATGGGTATCGTTATTACCATGAAATCTTTAGGAGGCCCCCCAGAAGAGCTTGGCTTACATGTAGCTGCGGCATTAGTAGGAACCTTTTTAGGTGTATTACTCGCCTACGGTTTTGTCGCTCCATTAAGCACATCCATGGAGCACAGAGCCCGAGAAAGCATCAAAGTACTGGAGTGTGCCAAAACAGCGATGCTAGCTACCGTTAACGGCATTCCTCCTCAACTTGCCGTCGAGTTTGGCCGCAAGACCTTATATTCCAATGAACGCCCAACCTTTACTGAATTAGAAGAACATATTCGTGGACGTTAATTGTGATCAATAACGGCGATCGTTAACTGTGGAGTTTGAAGACGGCGAACGTCCTATCATTGTTCGCAAAGTGATTAAAAAAGGTCATGCTCATCACGGCGGCGCGTGGAAAGTTGCCTTTGCGGATTTTGCGGTGGCGATGATGGCATTTTTTATGGTCCTTTGGTTAATGGAAGCCGCCACCGTAAAAGAGAAACAAGCAATCTCTGGGTATTTCAACGACCCAACAGGTTTTACCGAAGGAGGCTCCCCCTATGTTATCGATCTTGAAGGCAGCCTAAATGACACCAACAGCAGTGATGACGGAGGTAAGCAAGACACCGTTAGCAAGGAGGAGTTAGAAGAGCGTCGAATTGTTTTAAATGAAGATACCGTTCAAGATCTTGCTCAACAGATTGAAACCAATAAATTCAAACAGCTGCAAAGCACCCTAGAATCACGCATTTCTGAAAACCCTGATTTAGAAAAGTACAAAGACCAAATCATTATGGAAATCACCGACGACGGACTTCAAATTCAAATCGTTGATAAAGACTCCCGCCCCATGTTTGACAGTGGCAGCAATCAAATAAAGCGTTATACCACCAATATCCTAGAGGAACTCGCCGCCACCATTGGCACGTTAAAGAATAAGATCAGCGTTTCTGGGCATACGGATGCAGCAATTTTTACCGACCGAAAAGACTACTCCAATTGGGAGCTATCTTCAGAACGTGCAAATTCTGCTCGGCGCTCTTTGGTTAAAGGTGGGATTACAGAAGACAAAATTGCTCAAGTTGTTGGCTTGTCATCATCAGTGCTGTTTGACCAAAATGACCCTCTCAACCCAACCAATCGACGTATTAGCATCTTGGTATTAAATGATCGTTCTGCTGAGCGCATTGCTCGCCAACAGCAAGGATCAACAAGAGATACCACGGAAGAAAAACCTAAAAAGGAATTACCAGAAGACACCGATTTCCAGAGTGAGCACATTGAATCATTGGACATTGAAATAGATGATACTCCATCACAAACAGAGCAAGATTCAGCACCTTCTGCATTTGACCAGATCAGAAAAACGCTGGATGACCGATTAAATGCAGCACCTCAAGACAGTGAAGGGGAGTTTTTCTAAAGGTCAGATAAGAGCCCATTCAGTCATGATAAATGGTGCACGGCATTGAAGTAGCAAGTTACATTGCCTCAAAAGGGTCAATAAACGCCCAGTCAGTATTCATTACCGCTTGCCAGCAGTTACTACCAGCATGAGAGCTACTATTATGCAGCGCCTTGGGGTTACCCAGTTTAACAATGGCTCCTACATGATCCCCAAGCACTTTACTGCTGACAATATCACCATCAATTCGGAAATTCAGACCTGATGAATCGGATGCACTTTTTGCTTTAATGGTACGAATCATCATCATCGGTTTAAATATATTAACCTGGGCTGCTTGCAAGGTAAGCTTCATGGCTGGAGCGTTAAAGGATACAAAAGGAACGCCTTCCCATACCGCAACGACTTGCGCCAAGCCTCCTCCTAACGAGTGCCCCGTGACGGAAACCTTACGCCCCTTGGCCATTCGTTTTGCCTGCCTTACCATTTCGCGAGCTGAGGAACATTGGTTTGGCAAGATATGGACGCCAATCCTTATATCGGCAGATATATCCGAAAAGAATTTCCCTATTTGACGAGGGTTTGTTCCGCAACAACCCACAACAACATCAGTATCGTTTTGCCATATACCACCCTGAAATCCATCACCAAAAAATGTGCCATCCTCCCAAGTTTGCACTTCCCAATTGTCCACCATATGCCCCGGAGGTTCTGCGTAATATTGACTCGTGCGTTGGTTATAAACCCCACAGGCAATTTTTGCATAGTCGAGACAAGTAGCCATGATGATATCCCATTTTTAATATATGTGAGTTAAGTTGAACTGAGTATAACGGGCTCACATTGAAATGTTTGTGAAAAAAGATAGATTGGGAATATTCACAGTTTTTATGTGTGGGAATTGTAGAAATGCCGGTTGGAAAGAACGTATTTGTGAAGCCGTTAGCCCTATAGGAGTGCCCCATTATCAGGGGCTAACCTTGCGATTAGAAACCCGATGTTTGGCATTTCAACATCACCCATTTTCCTCCAAAATATCCACGATATTAAAGTAATTGTGGAAACGCTGCTCGCTTACCTCACCTTTCTCTACCGCTAGTTGTAACGCACACCCCGGCTCTCGATCATGCTTACAATCTCTAAAACGACACATAACCACATGCTCTTGAAAATCTCGATATCCATCGATAACGTTTTCTGGCGACAAATGCCACAACCCAAACTCTCGAATTCCTGGGGAATCAATTAGCTCTCCTCCATCAGGAAAATGAAATAATCGTGCATTGGTGGTGGTATGCCGGCCTAACTTTGAACCTTCGGAAAGCTCGGCAACTTTTAGATCAACACCGGGTAATAAGCTGTTTACTAATGACGATTTACCCACACCCGACTGCCCGACAAAAACACTGATATTGTTGTCGAGCTGCTGCTTTAGCGAAACAAGTCCTTCAGAGGTCACCACTGAGGAGCGCATCACCTCATAACCGATATCTTTATACACTTGTAATAACGCTTCGATCTTCGGCTGATTACCTTCATTGAGAAGGTCAGTTTTATTAAGCAGTATCTTTACATCAATATTTTGAAGTTCTGCAGCCACCAAATACCGGTCAATCAACATGCTTGACGGGGTTGGCTCTGGCGTAACGACCAACACAAGAAAATCGATATTCGCTGCAACGGGTTTTAACTTACCTCGGGGGTCAGGTCGACTTAACAGAGCGTCTCTTGGTAATACAACTTCGATAACGCCATAACCATCTTTTCCTTGACGCCAAACGACTTTATCGCCGGTTACTATAGATCCAATGTTAGCGCGAAAATGACAACGAATATTGCCCTCAGACCCCAGGATTCCGGTATTGCTAGCTTCAGCGCTTGCGTTATCTTCTGTTCTTTCATGGTCCTTACCTTCAGCACCTTCAACCAAAATTGGCTCTACTTCCACAAAAGTACCAAAATGGCTAACCACAAGCCCTTCCTGCTCAGCACCAAGATGACCCTGCACTTCGGAATTCGCTAATTTCTTCTCAAGACGCTGTGCTTTCTCGTCCTGAACCTTCTGAATTCGCCAATTTTGCTTTCGTGTAAGCTTACGTTTTGCCATGATTTTTCATCATTTAGAATATTTAACTACCAAAGACACCGTTGTAGGTTATTATTGTTCTAATAACCTGTATTTACCGCCATTATACGGCAATCGTACATCAGCCATACACTAGACAATTAGCCTCACTTTATGAATTCTCATTCAACAAATAAGAAAGCAAACCTCATCTGGATAGACCTGGAAATGACAGGCCTTGATCCAGACAACGATGTTATTATTGAAATCGCGACCATTGTCACCGATTCGCATCTTAACATTTTGAGTGAAGGTCCGTCATTGGCGATTCATCAATCTGCACTAAAGATGAACGGGATGGATGAATGGTGCACGAATCAACATGGCCAATCAGGGTTAACCGACAGAGTCCGGCGCAGCAAAATCATTGAAGCAGAGGCTGAACAACAAACCTTAGACTTCTTGGCAAAGTGGGTAGACCCTAACCGCTCCCCAATGTGTGGTAACAGCATCTGCCAAGATCGCCGCTTCCTATACCGCTCCATGCCTGCTCTCGAGAAATTCTTTCACTACCGAAATCTTGATGTTAGCTCAGTGAAAGAGCTTGCTGCTCGCTGGTGCCCTGAAATGCTTCGTGGTATTAAGAAAAAAGGCACTCACTTAGCTATGGATGATATTCGTGACTCCATTGAAGAGCTGAAATACTACCGAGAACACTTCTTTCGGGTACCTCGTGGCGATGACTAAATCACTGTTAAGTGACTAAGCCCTCCCCCAGGGAAAACAGATAACATCTGATAGTTGCTGTTTTCCCATCAGTTTCATCAATAAACGATCTAATCCTACCGCGATACCTGAAGTTGCAGGCATACCTGCATCTAAAGCTGACACCAAATGCGTTGGAATCGGCAACTGTGCAACACCGTTTGCCAAGCGCTGCTCATTGTCTGCCTCAAAACGTCGCTTTTGCTCAGCCCCATCGATTAATTCTTGATACCCGTTTGCCACTTCAACACCATCGATATAAAGCTCTAGCCGCTTAGCAACATTACGACCATGTTCATCGGGAGCGATCTCAGCAAGGGCTGCTTGCCCTGCAGGAAAATCCGTTAATACCAGAAGACCCGGTGGCATTTTTGGTTCAACCACATGACTCATTAATAGATCCAACCATGAGTCACGAGTAAGTTCATCTTCAAAACCAGTTTCTCGTTTTGCTACTTCAGCTAATGCCTCCACCGTACAGGTATGAGGACATAAACCAATAATAGACTCAAATAGGTCAGCATAAGCCAGGCAGGCAACACTCTGGCGTGCCCAAGATACCGCCACAGACCCTTTTGCCAGAAGAAATAATAATGCCAATAGCTCCTCCTGTAATTGCAACAAACTGTACCCAGGTTGATACCACTCTAACAGAGTGAATTCAGGGTTATGCCGTGAGCTTTCTTCATCTTGACGAAATGCCTTGCTGATTTGATAAATGGGCCCGCTTCCAGAAGCCAACAAACGTTTCATTGGGAATTCAGGGGATGTTTGTAAAAAATGCCCACAGGACAGTGAGAAACTGTCTAAATACGGATCCATAGCGGTCGTACTACACAACAGCGGGGTTTCCACTTCCAACACCTTAGCTCGAGAAAAGAAAGTACGCACCTGCGCATACATTTCTGCCCGGGCTCTAATAGCATCCATGGATGCCGTGGGTTGCCACACTGTCCCGCTGCTTATCAAAATATTCCTCTACCTGTCAAAACAGCCTCTTATTAAAACAAAAATGGGGCTAACATTACGTCAGCCCCGTTTTGAATGTGCTTCTGATGAAGGTCAGTCCTTATGCACGGCTAACATATTCACCGGTACGCGTATCAATTTTAATGACTTCACCAATAGACAAAAATAGCGGTACCCGTACCATTGCGCCAGTACTTAAAATGGCAGGTTTACTTCCACCATTAGCAGTGTCGCCTTTTAAGCCCGGGTCAGTCTCAGTAATCTCAAGAGTTACGAAATTAGCAACCGCTACAGCCAACGGTGAGTCATTCCATAACGTTACCGTACAAATATCTTCTTCTTTCAGCCATTTAATAGACTCACCTACTGCCGCTTCGTCAGCTTCTTTCTGATCAAAGGTATTAGGATCCATAAAATGCCAAAATTCACCGTCAGTGTATAAATACTGTAAATCCACTTCCATCACATCCGCACCTTCAATAGACTCCCCTGACTTAAAGGTTCGCTCCCAAGTACGTCCAGTACGCAAGTTACGCAGTTTAACGCGGTTAAATGCTTGCCCCTTACCGGGTTTTACTAATTCGTTCTCTGTGATTGCACAAGGCTCGCCTTCTAGCATCACTTTAAGACCGGAGCGGAA
>CAJXZM010000025.1 GCA_913063125.1 uncultured Gammaproteobacteria bacterium
CCGTATTGATTGGCCATGCCTTCTTGGTAACCCAGCGCCTCATTAATGGCCAGCGACTTTTCATAATACATAACGGCTTTATCCAGCTCTCTCCGGGTTTTATACACGATCCCTAAATTACCGTAGTGATTGGCTATGCCTACTTGATGACTCAGCGCCTCATCAATGGCTAACGCCTTTTCATAGTACATAACGGCCTTATCCAGCTCTCCCCGGATTTGATACACGACCCCTAAATTACCGTATTGATTAGCCATGCCTTCTTGGTAACCCAGCGCCTCATCAATGGCTAACGCCTTTTCGTAATACATAACGGCCTTATCCAGCTCTCCCCGGGTTTTATACACGATCCCTAAATTACCGTAGTCTATAGCCATACCTTCTTGGTAACTCTGCGCTTCATTAATGACCAGCGCCTTTTCATAGTACATAACGGCCTTATCCAGCTCTCCCCGGATTTGATACACAATCCCTAAATTACTGTATTGATTAGCCATGCCTTCTTGGTAACCCTGTGCTTCATTAATGGCCAACGCCTTTTCATAGTACATAACGGCCTTATCCAGCTCTCCCCGGATTTGATACACAACCCCTAAATTACCGTAGTCTATAGCCATGTCTTCTTGATGACCCAGCGCCTCATCAATGGCCAACGCCTTTTCATAGTACATAACGGCCTTATCCAGCTCTCCCCGGGTTTGATACACAACCCCTAAATTACCATAAGCAATCGCTTGAAACGCTTCGCTACCATCGGCTAAATTCAACACGTGTAAATACGCCTCCTCCGCTTTATTCAATGCTCCTGTTCTTTGATACAAGTGGCCTAGCGAATTCCAAGCATCCATGTTATCAGGCGCTAATTCTAAGGCGCGTTGATAGGATACCAGTGCTTTTGACGTATCATTAGCAAACCATAAGGCTCCTTTTTCTCGGTACAGCTCTGCCGCTTTTATGATCTCTTGTTCAAAACCTGCCAGTGCCTCATCCAGAAATTTATCCGCCTGACTAGGGTCTCCTTTAGCCAATGCGGCTAAAGCGCTATCGTACTTATCCGATTTCTTAGATGTCGATTTTTGTTCCACCAAGCGGGTTATCGTCGCCTGTTGTGACTGAATAATAGTCGTTTTCTCAGCATCACTCATTGCTAGTGATCCCACCTGTTTAACCAAAGCCAGATAAGCTTCCTCTGCTTTCGGATCACCAAATGTATTCTTAATAAGAATGGTATCGGCAAGCTTCACGTCACCTACGTGAACGTTATCAACTTTCGCACTATCGCTAGGATTGATATTCGTTACTTGTTGATCACCTTGAGAATTGTACATTACTGTAGACGTTGAAACTGGCGATGCAGGGGGGGCATCTTTGGTCTCAGGTTTGAACAATTTAGAGATAAGCCATTTCAAAGTGGCTACACCTATGCCACTGAAAATCATACCAAGCACGCTAATAAGGAAAAAGTGCTCCTCGATTAATACCTTTATTTGACCATAAAATACTTCCATTGAACTTCAAGCCTCTGTGTCCGTAGGTACTGTATATATTCACTCAGCTATCGATACATTGAAAAGATAACGATTAAAACGTGGTATCAGGAATCTCGAGAGTATTATCGTTGGCATATACTATCGTGAATTTGTTTTCAAAAAAACGGGTCATACTAAAAGGTAGATCAATAGGCCACTCACCCCAAACAAAGCACAGGACACCATGGCTAATTTTCCGTTCTTATCCTGTACTTCGGCGAGATCTCGTGCCAGCTGAATCATTTTGTTGTTGATCTTACGTATCTCATTGGTCTTTTCGCTTAGCTGTGATCGAAGATAATCCGCTGAGCTAAGGGTCTTGAGAGCTTTTAAAACCGCATGACCGGCCCCAGACGGCGTTGGGAACGATTCATCACAAATATACTTCTCGATGGAAAACGACTGATTCGAATGCCCCAACGCGGTATAGATACTGCGATCTAATTCCATTAGGTCCGACATAAAGATCGGATCATCCCAATGTTGTAACGTGGTGTCATCACCACCACGGGTGAACATCACACCCATTGCCCCTTTTTCAATTGCCTTTCGTGCGGCATTCAATAGATCATCGGGCGAATTGAAATTACTGATCGTCGTGGACAGCATCGAGCGTTGAGAAGAGACAGGGCTTAGCGCAGTGTGCACATCCTGAATCGCCAACTTTGTACCGATTAGATGCAGTTTTTCTATACCGAATTGTTCGATAAATTCCGCCAGCTTTATTTTTGAACGCTCGCTTCTTACCGCAATGGGATGTGCAATTCTGCGTTTTGCCGTTTTATGATCAATACAATCGCCATCAATACGTATAGCCAGTTTTGTCTGCTGTTGAAAGACGACAACGCCGCGTATAGTCGCGAGTTCACCCTCGGCTAATGGGCTCTTATGTATGGGACATCGAAAGCCTATCGAATAATCCGAAACTTCGTCTTTGAGATCCCCATAGATCCACTTAGGATTGCGTTTTGGGAATTCTGTCAGTCTCGTGACAATACCTTCTACCGTAATAATACCTTTCGGAGTCGTAATTGTAACCGCACTAAAGATTGTACTGGGGCTTAAGGGTGTCTCCGATTGTTCCGGGAAAGATAGCTTGTTGTTCATCGTCATCCTAACGTTACATGGTAGTGGCACGTATTATCCACGACTCCCAAAAAGAGGCAAGCGCATTGAGCACCCCCCTCCCGCGTCTATTGACCTTTAGCCCCCTTTTCATAGGATCGTCGATCTCCTGCTGTACACGATGCCTTTCATAGTTGCTTTAAGATATCAACGATCAGGCTAATACCTTTGGTTGTAAAACCCATATCACCCCACGAGAGAACAATCAAGGCTAGCAGTGATAGTCGCTGCTGATACCGCCACGGTTCCCACATCCAGGGTAAACCCATCAATCACTTTACACTCCTATATAGACGTCAATACGCCTCTCCAATTACATTCTCAAGCACTGTAACTTTACACAGTACCCTTGTCAAGTTAGGCACCTTACTAGTGGAGAACACTACAAATCCCCCTCTGTTTCGTCCCAAAAAGCATTAGGGATGCACTCCGTAATAGCCCATATTTATTGGCCTGTAGCACTGAATTCACATCTCAATACACTGAATCAGCTGACAATTATAAGCTGCTATGATCGCCCTTGCCCGGCTATGACCGCCCTTGTCCCCATTTAAGTCAATTTCTCATTGACTGTTAGCATACATAACATCTATTATTACGTTGTGGAACGCGCCAGCCGGTGTCCCTAACGGGTAGTGTCCATGCCGCCAGTCATTGACTGGTCTCTACCGCTGGTGGAGATATTTAAGAGGCCCGGCATTTATTTCTACCAAAAGCCCCGATTTTTCGGGGCTTTTGCGTTTATAGCCAATCTCTTTTGGTATCTTGATAAAACCTCATTAACCACACATAAAACCTCTTTGACTCTCCTCTAATGCTTTCCGGTCTATTTGTCCGGTAATGCACACTACGAACAGTAATCACTAAATTCTCATGCTTATTACTCACCCCAAAACGAGCACAAATATACCAACCCTCATGGCTACCCACGAACGGTTTATTTTCCTGACGATAAAACATCGTCTTCTCGTTTCCTATAAAACATGGCTTTGCGTGTAGCTCCCTAAATATCTCCGGCAGCAATTTTGAGAATTCCCAGCGCTCTTTACAAAAAACCCGTTCATCAATGGTTCCATTTTTTTTCGTCTCTCGAAACAGCACCTCCTCATCAGTGTGATGTGACTTACGAGACTTGGTATAACAGTGATTCGAAAAATGTAGGTATAGCTCTACATCAACCGGGTTCCCACCCGGTTTGATCGTGTAAGTCATCGGCAATGACTTCAAGTGTTCCAAGGAGTAGGTTTCACCTGTCACTGAATCAATTACATACTTGTTCATTGATGTTCCATTACTTGTGTTCTATAAGATCGCATTGAACATGTCTAGCGCCTTTGTGCCACGCTCAATCAGTTTAGTACCAGCAGAAAGCGCTTTTTCTGTATCAACGGTAGCATCGGCTATATCACTCACTCGCCTCATAGCTTTTTTCCATCTAGAGACCTCTTCGCCACCTACTTCGTTTTCTACATTATCCAAAATATCCTTGTGCCTCGACGCTTCGCCCACCACGCTATTGATTGAATCCCGAAGTGAATCTGCACCACATATTTTGTAGTTGTGAAGCGCTGTATAAATATCAGAAATACTATTTTGAATAATTTTTTTTACATTATCCGGTAATAAAGACCCACCCAGTTGCTCTTCCAGCTCCTTAAGCAATACCTGTATCTCTTCAACCTCAGTATCAGCTATCCGCATTTCTATATTTGGTAATGCCTCTCTACAGTACCCTAAACAAACAAACACTTCCCTAGTAAGCTTATTTTTTATAACTTGCCACTGGTGGCCAAATAAAGTTACAGCAAGAACTGGCTCTAATGCATGGAATATAAACAGGCAATCAAATTCATCCATATCATCTAACTGCATTCCATCTATAATCGAATCTATTTCATCGTTGAGTAGACCCAAACAACGAGAAATTTCACGGTGCCTTTTTGATACATTCGATTCTGATATCTCAAAAACCGCAGTCCAAACTTCGTCACATTTCATATTGGGATCAATTTTTTCAGCTTCACGTAAGATATTCAAAACCCTAGAAGCCGCATTCGTATAGTTCAATTTTTCACCACTTGTATTAAATTTCATATATTAATAACAATTTAAGACTTCTACCTCTACAGAGGTACGAAAACGTACGCTAAGACTTCAAATAACTTGTTTGTGTCTGGAAAAATTGAGGATTCGAAGCGCTCTGTTATTAAGCTTTGCCGATATACACAGCAGAGCCGACCTCTTTTGAAACTAAGCCATAACCTTTTGAACTATATATCTCAAAAATTGCACGTATAACTTCGATAGGAAGCCCTAACTCTGATTTCAACAACTCACCTTTTAAAGATTTTCCCACTTCGCAGGAGTCGACAGCCTTAGTAAGACTCTCCATCTTATTGTTATCTTCAGCTAAAACACACATATACATAATGAATGATGGGTCAATAAGGCTGATGCCGAATTTGAACTGTTTACCTATAATATGCTGACCTTTTATATAGTTCTGCGACTCCAATGAAGCCAAAGCTCGGCTATATTTCTCATAGAATTGTTCGTCAAAATCGAGAGTTTGAGAATCAAGCTCTTTGAGTTTAAGATAAATAATTTTTGAAATTTCTTGTATGTCATCATGAAGATAGCTAATTGGATCTGTGAGCTTGGTGATGCGCTCTTCCATTTTGATGTAATCTAACTCGGCTTGAAGCTGTACAAGCGAACTGGCCCCAGGGAAAGAGGCACCTGCTATTCTTACTGTTTTAAAAAACCATTCCATCATATTTTCTCATTTTTTTAAAAGTCTTATATACTATAAGTTCGTAGACACCCATATTTTGCGTTAAATGCTGTCTTCTAAATCCCTGAATTCTGATTAATAGACAACCGTGTCTATTAATCGATTCATTGGACAGTTTTAGCCAGCGCAATTCCCTTAGCGTACGTTTTCGTTCCCCTGGGCTTCAAACCCCATACCCTGAGGGGCCATAAATAACGGGCATAAAAAAGGCCCCTGAAAACTCAGCAGGCCCATAAAGGTATTATTGGGAGATAAGACTCTCGTTCGATGCTCTTAGCTCAGCTACTAATGCTGTAAATTCATCTAAGGTCATTAACTGATAACCAAGCGCTTCACCGTCTCTAAATCTGAATACCACATACGCGATATTTTGATCATTGTCCTTATCACAGACCCAATAACCTATGCTTTCTGCATTGAGCATAGGGTTCGGTACAGCAATGCCCAGCAACGGTTTTAATTCATCGCTTGATGGGTCATAGTCAACATTTAGTTCAAATGACTCGTTTTTGTTAGGGTTAGTAATAACCGTCAATTTCACTCGTTTACCCATGATTGTTGTTTCCTAGTAGTGGTTGGTTATTCGAATAAAACGCCAAAGGCTTCTTTCATATTCTCGTTGTGCTTTATGGGGCTCTGGGGACATCCCCGCCGCAAATGACACTTTGATTATAAGTTATTCGGGTCCAGTGGAAGAAACACCAAATGTGACCAATCTGAAAATACCCAAATCCTCGAAAAGTTCACTCTGTCGCTGTAGGCCATAATATCAAAGGTGTGTAGAGTACCACTTATTTTAACCTATCGTAATGTACACGTTTTGGTAGGTCTCTGTTTGGCCTATCAAAACTACTATCATAAGTGCCTAGTCAAAAACTCTAAGTACATTTGATAGCCAATTAAAGTAAAAACTAGACACTTAACTCAGATTGGTCACATTTGGGGGTTCTTCCACGCGCCCCCATTTAGGCCTGCTCAAACTGGGATGATCGCAGAACATGGAAATATTGTTCCATCAGATTCAGTAGTAAAAATAATAGAAAGACAATCCGTAACACCGAAACTTTAACCCAACCTGAACAATACCACTTGTCGTCATCTATGGATAATCTATTTGTTATGGACAAACCCATTAATTTCGCTTTGCGAACGCTACGCTAATTAACCGGTATTGCCCACAGCCAACAGATTTCCCACAGATTCCTCTGAAAAGTTACCAAGTCATTAAAGTCACGCTCCGCGCAATAACAGTGCCTGCGGCGCTTTTTAACATATATAAATAAAACGATTACAAAAACACTATATTGGAGGATCTTTGCTTGAAGGGCGGGTATCGTCATACCCCCTAGTATCAACTTCTCTATCAGAACTACCTAACCATTGTCCCACCTCCGTCAACAATAGAGGGTAAGTAGCACCCCTAGCTATCTGATGAATAGCATTATTAACACTCGATGAACGAATCAAATGTCCTAGTGGGCGTTATGCGCCCATTCCCTCGATTATGCGGAGCTCAGCATATTCGAGGGAATGGGCACAAAACGCCTTCTTCCGAAAAGTGGGGATGTACAATCACACCGGCTTCAACCTCAACCACCGATTCATCGCTTTCAGTTATCAATATTCGTGGCACCATGTCCTTAAAACGATATACCAACTCCAAGCTGTCCTCTATTGTTTTTAGATAGATGCGAGAATGATAATTCCCCTCTGCGTTGTATATATATCCAACAAACATACAGTTGTCCTGTTATCCCTTCTTCCATAGCTACAACTATGAAATTTGTAATGAAACCTGTAGCTTAGCGCCTAGAAACGTTGCTACACCCTCTGATATTTCGTGAATTTCGTCCTCTGTCATTCTGTCGAGATAAAAGCTCTCAACATGTTGATCCATTCCCGTAATACTAATGGCGCGGAGATTAAACCCCTTGACTCTATCCGTCGGGAGAGTTTTCCACTCCCCAAGCCACACAGAGTTTAGCTGTAGATGGCTTAACTTTTTCAAATCAACGTAGTGAGGAATTTCTACCACTATCTGACTACCTGATAATTCATGCCCATATGCCGTTTGACACCGATAATCAATCATATCTGTCATAGACAATACCCTTTTATTTATCGTTATAGCTTCAAAAAAGCGGCCTGAACCTCCGTCCTGGTCTTCAAATCCCGCGCTAACACCGTAAAATTTTGCGTCTGCTCATCACGTATTGAAATCTCGTAATGCCAGCCCGGAAGGCGCACTACACGCGAATCAAAGAACGTCTTTAGATCATTGTAATCTACCACCACCTCCGCCCCCCCGCCTTCCCGGTCCATCGGGTCGACGAGGAATATACGATAATCCACCATAACTCCTATTCCATAGCCTTCCTGATTTTCTGATCAGTCTTAAATTGGCTTAACGCATACACAGACCAAATTGTTGCAGGTATCCATCCAATAATTGTTATTTGCAACAAAAAACAGATCACGCCAGATATAGGGCGCCCTATAGTGAAAAACTGTAACCACGGTAATATTAACGCTAATAGTAATCTCATCACTAAATTTCCTTCGAGTGTGCCCATCGATCAGACATTAGCACTAACGTAGCTTTGCCGTCTTTAGGCTGTAGACGATCATTAAAAGCCTCTAATCTTTCCTCTTTTCCACCAACAATGGTGTATGCCCAATCCTCTACATCTTGAATAGAATACGTAAATTTAACCTCACTTATTCGCTTCCCAAGCATATCTGCTGGCGCAGTAAATTCTTTAATCTCTGTTACTGCATAATTTCCATAACAAAATTTCATCGCTGTAGAACCAGAACCAAAGAGCACTGGTCTAATTCTTCCCTCCTGATAAACCGACTCTCCATCCTCTGTGAGAGTAAATTCACGGACAGACATTGTAGCCTTTTTGGCTGGTCCAAATACCCTAGAAGGGTTCAATACAACCTCTGCACTTTTATCAACACTAGTAAGAAAGCCTAGTTCCACCATCGCATCGAGCAATTTTGTTTCTTCGTAATAAGGTGCATCCCCCTTTTTCGCGAGATACGGCAACTTACCTTTGTATGAAAAGCAGGCTTTATCTTTAGTTAAATGACCGTTAATTGCTGCTGTAAAATTGTCATTATTGGCTTCTTTGGGATCATTCCCACACCCAACTAACGCGACAACTACACCCAAAATTGCATATTTTTTCATGATTATCCTTATCAAAAAAGCCCCCAAATGGAGGCTGTATAGTTATATCCTAAAACTA
This sequence comes from uncultured Gammaproteobacteria bacterium, assembly GCA_913063125.1. Classification (GTDB taxonomy): domain Bacteria; phylum Pseudomonadota; class Gammaproteobacteria; order Pseudomonadales; family Ketobacteraceae; genus 42-54-T18. The sequence continues at coordinate 8,703 of CAJXZM010000025.1, forward strand.
GCGGGTGATGCTATAACTCTTCACCCCAAAACCTTCCATAGTGACCGTTTGCGAAGTCGTCGATACTAAGCCAATGTCACCGGGATCGATGGCACGGGATATTTCGATATCCGTATCAAATTCCCATGTAATCGCAGTGTCCTGAAACACCTCGCTACCAAAAGGGACTGTATCGTCATTCGCCCCTACGCGAATATCGGTCTTGTGGTGGATCAACGGCAATTCCGTTTCCGCTACGATTTCCACTTGCGTATTGGGTGGGATTTTATACCAACCATTGATCGGAAAGATCTCAGTACCTAATGTTTTATTGACGACAACAATCTCAGTGTCTGACACGCCATAGGTTTCAGAATAACTTACCACGTCGTTACGTGGATAGCCGTCCTCATACTCCACCTCATATTTCACTTGTGTATACAGATTCTGAGTCGAGCTACCGCTATACCAGGAACCGTGATAAAAGTTTAAGCCATTGCACGCCCCTGACTTACCGGAATTACTTAGAATCGTATAGTCACTCCAGAAATCTGCGGTGTGCTTGTGTGAACTTCCACCGACTTCATGCCAATGACTAGCTCTCCAGGTATACCCTGATTGCGATGCACAAAGAACATCAACGAGGGGTTCTGTAGACAAGGGGGCTAGCACGTTTTTTTCCACATCAACAAAATCAAGCGTTGCTGGCTGCTCTGGTGCTGTGTATACATTTGAGTCACCAGTCCACTTATATAGTTTATCGTACGTGCCATCCGGTACTCCCAATACAAAAGGAGATGATCCATTAACAACCCAGCGTCTTGTGCCTATCTGACGCGCGCGATTCTTACGAATTGCCCCTTCCCAGTTTTGCGTAACCAAGTGTCGATTTTGCGGGTCGATGGAAATTACATACGGTAATGACGATTCATTGTTGTACGTGTATTCCACCCGGTAAGTCTCTAAGTTCAGTTCTTGGCGGTTCTGATACGCCGTACTAAAAAGACTTTCCTGTTTGACCTCTGGTGTCACTTCAATCGCGGGCGTTAATACATCCAGCTTAAAAGAAAAGCTCTGTATATTGCTGTTCGTCGCATTATCGGTCACTCGCATTTTAACGGTATGCACGGTTTCCGCATCGGTTTGGTAGAAATTGCTCCCAAAGTACTCAGTCGTAATAGGTACATAAACCAACTGTAGATTCGGTACAGGCCGTGTTACGGGTGACCAATCTACAACCGTCGTATCACCAACAATGTAAGTATATTCCACATCCAAATCAGTCACGCTAGTGCGGATCGTTCCAGAGTCCCCTATTTCAGAAGACACTACCACGAACCCATCATTAGTTAAGCTCCCACTAACTGTCGCACCATTGAGTGATACTAACTCTGCGTTCAAACATACCGGTCGAGTTATCCCAGAACTATCATCAAGCTCCCCTATTTCACACAAATTCAACTGACCAGAATAATCAGTAAAACGCGCAATCATTTGGCGATCGTTAATAGATGGTGGAATAATATCAACATCCACAGCCAATTCCACATCACTGCTATTACCCAATGTGTCAGTAATTACACCTTGCACAAGATTAGTCGCATTACCCGTGAGAGTAATTTCCGCTTCAAACGTCGAGTTATCAAAATCCAATACCGCTTCCACGCCATCAACCACAATCTGATCGATGCCTGCGCCGTTATCCTCAAAGGTTCCCGTCGCCACATACTCGGTGTTATTCACTAACGTTGGCGAATCAAAAACGAGTCCTGCTCCTGAGTTTAAAAAATGATAAGTAAACAAACTAGCTTCACCGATTTCCGCAGAGCGATTACCAAGAACATCAGTCGCGATCAACGCAAAGTCATGATGTCCATCAGCAAACAACGCTGTATTTATACGCACTACTTGATCATCAACTGGGATATTCGCTAAAAGATCACCATCAAGATACGCTTCAATACTTAGCACGCCTAAAGGATCTTGCACATTAAAAACGATCTCAGATTCACCTGCTAATAGGGTTCCTGGCGTTGTTATTACTGATATCACCGGCGGGGTATTATCAACGGGCTGCCCCGCTTCGCCACCAAAAAGGGCGCTTGAACTAAGCGAAATACTATTCGCCATTTCCAGCAAGTCATTAACTGCTAAGCCTGTTTTGTTATTTTCATGATCACCAAACTCAATAATACTAGTCGCAATCAAACGGCGATATGTTTCTGTCGATATCGCTGTGCTACCCAAATATAACTGTCCAGACGGGTTTCCAGGGGTTGATTCTGCTATACCATTTAATTCACCATCGGCCAAAATATCCTTACAGCCTAGATTAGTAAAATGCTTTACCGTATAAATATCGTTACTAGCATCTCCTCCATCATTCTGCCTAATCTTATCAACTGCCAATGATATACCAGCAACGGCGATACCATATCGATGTGCAGGCGTCATAAATGCAGTAAAAGCCTCTGCCTTAGTCGTATCAACTGGCTCAGTACCAGTAATTGACTCACCGATAATAGCCGAGAATTCACTATTTGCTTGAGTAACCGCGTTGCCTACTGTTGCCCCTTCTGCAACGAGATACTCTGCTCGACACGCCGCCAGGGTAGTAAAGTAGGTTAGCTGTACATCTACGCTTTTACCTTGCTCATAATAAATAATCGCTTTGAGGCTATCATTCCCCATCGATACACTACGTCCATTGGACTCTTCCGGGTATTGACCTTCTTTAGTCGAAACAAGTAAATGTGTACTTGAGGCATCTAAACCTAAAAGATATTTACCTTCATCATCAGAAGTTGTGCTGTTATAAAACCGCCCTTTTTCTCCTGCTGACCATTCAAATGCTGATATTATCGCATTGCGAATAGGTCCGTGCTGAGCCTTTCCTTGTGCCGTACCTTCTGGTCGTGTGGTTGGTGAATCTGATCCACCACCACCACCTCCCCCGCACGCAACAAGGGCTAATACTAGCGCTCCTAATAATGATTTTTTGGTAATAGTCATCTGTAAATGTCTCCTTTTTAACAGACAAAGATATTAAAAGTAATGTAGGGAATTGGTATCTAGAAAGAAATTAATCGAAAATTATTTGTACGGTACCGCCCAACGATTTCACTCCATCACCGAAAGGTGAATCGATATAAACCCCTATTCCAGGGTGCCAAACGGAGCTTCGTCCCATATCAAACATTGTTAATGCATATAGAGTAATACCTGCATTTGATTCATCTCTATCATCAAATTCTTCGTCAAGATATCCGTCAGTATCGATGGTATAACGATTTTCATAACTAACACTGTCTAGTGCTAACCCTGCGCCGGTCCATATTTTAAAATTACGGCTGATACTGAATTGGTGCTCATAACCACCCCAAATTCGATAACCTTTTACATCCTGGCTAACATCTGACTCTGAAGCATCCAAACTAAAATCGATAAGTTCAACTCCCGCAACAAACTGCCTTCCTCGGCGAGAAATTGGGAATACTACTTTAGCTCCTGGCAAAAATACAACTTCGCTACCACTACTTCCCTCAGGATCTTCCACGCTATATGATCCTATTTTTCCATAAACACCCCAATCAATAATATTTTCCTTTGCTTGTACGGGACTTAAAACAAACAAAGAACTCATAACCACAACTTTCTTAAACATTCTTACTATTCCTTTTGACTCACATCATACTGATGCAATTCTTCCTCATTATTTGAATTGGTAATAACTACGGTCATTGATAAATCATCTGCTGCTAACTTCTTCTCAACGTATGCTTCAAAACGCTTAATCAAGGTGTATATGCGAGACGGGGAATTAAACCCAGCTTCTTCCGCGAGTACTTTTAACTCAACACCATCAACATAATGTCTACGCAAGATTTCTATATTCGTTTCGTTGTACGGCGAATTTAACGCTAACCAAGCAAATTGCTTGTTGTTTAGTCTAATATCCATGCTCCCCCAACCCTGCATTGTTCTTAAGGGTTGGCATTATACATCCAGTAGATTTTCTACGCGTTTTTATTCGACGTGTGTAATATTACACACCTTATAGCTCTATGCAACTCCGTTTATTACTAATACTGCAATATTTGCGGCTAACTGCCGCAAAGCGGCCTTTTTCAGTTGGCCATAGGCCAGCGCCCTTGTGTAGAAAATACCGGAACTAAGGTCATCTAATTATGATTTAAGAACGACAAATTCCGGCTATTATCCACAAATCTAACATTCTGTTTTTAAACCTGTTTTTAATTGTTTTTAAACCTGTTTTTAAACCTGTTTTTAGGATCGCTACAGGCCATGTATTTAAAGGGTTACAGCGATCTTAAAACGACAGATTCCGGCCTTAAAACGACAGATTCCGGCTTTAGAACGACAGATTCCGGGCTTTAGAACGACAGATTCCGGCTATCAAACGACAGATTCCGGCTATTACTCACAAGTAGGCTAGATATGTAACGCTGCTACTCTTCTATATTTCAACTGCTTATAATTTATACATATATATTAATTGTACAATTCAGAGCAACCGTTGATAAAAACTAACGGAATGACTCACTGGGTCTCAACCCATTTTAAGAACGACAGATTCCGGCTATTCATAATCTTGACGACACCACAAAAACACGAAACGGCTGGGTCAGCTTAAAAACAATAGATGGAATGATATGACCCCTTAACGCATTGATATTGGGCCAATAAAGAGCGACTATTTGATTTTTACCCAGAATCTGTGGATTTCAACAGACGACCCAGCGAACGATTGGAACGACAGATTCCGGCTATGAACGACAGATTCCGGCTATGTTTTTAAAGCTAATCGATCATTAAATTTTCTTGACGCTTAAGAACGACATGATTTATATTTGTCGTTCTTAGATGAAGCAGCGTTTTAGGAATAGCATGGAATATATAAAAAATAGCGATGGCATTGAAGCACGCGCATACTCAGTTACAAAGGATAACGCGTTAATAGAGGCTAGCTATTGCCTAACGCTCAATGAGCAACGACTAGTTCTATCTGCAATTGCTCAAGTAGACCCGCGCAGAGTAATACGAGATAAAAGTGAATTTACAATTAATGCACGAGATTTTGCTCGTGACTTTGGTATTTCAGAACGACATGCCTATGAGGCCATGGAAGAAGCAGCAACAACATTATTTGAAAGGGACATTAATAAAGTTTCAACAAACGGAGAAAAAGAAAAATTTCGCTGGGTATACCATATTAAATACCATAAAGGGGAAGGACGCGTGACGTTAATCTTTACCCCCACGATCTCCCCCTATATCTCCCAACTTCATGAACGTTTCACCTCATATCAGCTACGCCAAGTAGCGGGGCTTAAATCACCATTCAGTATCCGCTTGTTTGAAATGCTAATGAGATTCAAAAGTACTGGGGTCTATAAAGTAAGTGTTGATAAATTCAAACAAATGCTAGACATAGAAGATCAATACCCACGCACCTTCGACCTAAAAAGGCGGATTATTATCCCTGCTGTTACAGAACTAGAAAACAAATCTAACCTCGCAATAAAATGGACCGAAACGAAGAAAGGTCGAATAACTATTGGTTACGAATTCAAGTTTTCAGTCGTAGATCAAATGGACCTGTTAGACGACCTAGGCGAATAGTCTACGTTTCAAACTCCATATACGCTTGTGTGAGTGTTCTTTCTACATAATCTTCAATATGCCCAGTCTTTCTGACCGATAGCCCTGGACTGGATAAAACAAGTGCTTCAGCTATATCTTCCCTTTTATAGCCCAATGAAACCATCTTTAAAACAATCATCCAGTCAGCTTTAGAATAGTTAATTTCTCGCCCATAGCGCCGCTCTAGGTTTCGCATTTGCGATACAAAAAAAGTATTGCTGTGTTGATTTTTCCTCCCGCTTTTCACTGCCAGTTTTGGCCGTTGAGTCCTTTTCTCTTCCTCATCAAGCAGCGCATATGCACGATCAAACAACGTCCCAAAATCCTGTTGGGGTAAGCTCTTACGCGTTTTTCTGAGTAATACATAGGGGTAGCTACCATCAGGCCTAACATGCTGCGGCTTACGATTAGTAAAGCCTGCTAAACGCCCGTAGTGTCGCCAATCCGCACTATTCATATCTCCTTGAAACTCTGAAGCTAGTACTTTACTGACCGCCGTTGCAAGTGCTTCTGGGATAGGCCGATCACTAACCCGTAACCATGCTTGATAATTTAGAGGGCTTGTCTCTACAACACAACTCGGCAAATACCCCGCCGCTTCCATCCTCTCCCTCTGAGTAATAGTAAGATCATCAATCAATAAAACTCCCTGGCTTCCGGTGGGACGTATATAAATATTCGCCCCCTGGCTATTTTGCTGTTTTAACCAGCCAAGCCCTTTAATTAACTTCCCCATATCGCATTCACGGTTAATCATACGGCCAGTCTTACTACAATGAATTCCCACTTCTAGTTTTGTCACACCCATAGCCGGAATTTGTCGTTTTAACGCTATAAGTGTTTTATCCACTGACCGGCTCTCCCTCGCTAAAGAACAAATCCCGCCCCTTGTGAAATTCGTCATAACTCGCACATCGATTGCGCAAATAAACGGTGTTACTTATAATGATCATGCTTACCTCTTTTTGTCGAAGGGTGTTAAGTATGCTTCGGCGAGTTAGTGGCTTGCCGAGGCTCCTTCCGCAACAATACTAACCTTGCATATCTCGCCATTGAGATAAAACGTCTAGATAATCAGAAGAAAAACCGTTTACCTGCTCCCAATCCCAACGGCTATTATTAAGACAATCAACTAACTCTAATTTTTGTGTAATACCCGCACGTAGCAAGCATTGGCTTAGACCCTCAGGAAAATACGACATCCACTTTGGCGGGGGTAATTGCATGTGACCCATAGCGGAATTCAACGTAGCATTTACCCAAGTTCCAAGATTCTTACTATCACTGGCTTTGGCCGCCAACACCCAACGCGCCTTGTCCTTGGAATCGCAATCGATGATCAATTTACTCTTTTTCATTTAGGCACCTATACCAACGAATCAAATACGTTTGCGCTTATAGCGTATTCTCCAACAACTACCTACAGAAAAATACCCTTCTTACGATTACCTCGATCTAGATCCGTAGGTTTACTTAGTGAAATCGAACATAGCGAAAATTGAACTTTAGTAAACTAAATAGCCCGCATAGCTCCTATGGAAAAAATACCAATAAAAACAATGGTGTAAGATTCTTACGAGCAAACAGAAATATATGACAAAGTAATAGCCAGAGACTAACTCTGACTATTACTTAACCGACTATAAATATAAGTAATATCGCCGATCACCGCGACAATCAATATCACTAGAAGCCATTAAATGCCCGTTCAGCAGTACTGCATATTCCAACCCGTATTCTCCATAGCGGGTGTGAAGGCAATTATCCTTGCCTGCCACCTCCGCTATGCGTTCAAATTCATGTTCTTTAATTAAACGTTTATTAGCCATTAGCGTACTTATAATCCTTCAATTTTCAGGTTCCGCCTGATCGGTCAGTGTTGCTTAACACTTGCAACCATTATACATGTACGCGTCATGACGCACAATAAGTATATACTTATATACTAGAACATAACGCCGAACGTCATGACGCCAAAGTTGACTATCTAAGCCGCGTCTAAATAACCTGCTTGTTCTGGTACCTGCCCAAGTATCGAAACGAAAGAAGCTAAATGCATTGCCCAGCTAAAGCCCTCATTAAAACGAGATTCCCTATTTAATGCGGTAAACACTTTAGCTTTCCAGTAAATCACATCAGCACGAACCGGCGAGGGAAGCTCCCCTATTGTGGGCAACATTGAATAAGCCTTCACACAACGAGTTTTCTCAGGCTCTTCTAATCGTATACTGACTTCCCTATCACTTAGCCCATTCATTGGGCGGCTAATCTTTACTCCATTAAACGTAAAACAAATAAGTTGAATACCATCGCTAGTTTCTTCGCGCTGATCCGGCCGTAAAGACTTCCATAATCGCTGTAATTTTTGCGCTCTCATAATCTTATCACTCCTGATAAATGGGCGACTCTCGCCGCCCTTTCCTTGTCTAAGCTGCAAAACGGCATTGTTCGATATTAAACACGGTGAAGCGTCTATAGCAGGGTAAACAGGTAGCCTCTTGCTCCCCCTGGCTGACCCCTTTAAATAACGCCACCCCCTCCCGGTCTCCAATAAAAGCCCCAAGCTTTTGCGCTTCTGCCAATGTAACCCATTCATTTTTTTTAAAACGACCGGTCATAAATGCCTTTAATAGAATTGCCTGATTTTGCCCCTGATAAGGCTCCGAAGTTGCTGCATTGACCGCCAATGGTAATGCTATTTCTTTAACTTGCATGTTCATTGCTTTCATAAAAAAACCTTGTAATTGTCGAAGGGATTTAACTACTGATTACGGGGTTAGTGGCCCCTTAATCAGTAGAAGTATTATCGGTGATATCAGCAACCAGCACAAGTCTTATTCGTCATGACGCATAAAATATATACGCTTATATACCAGCATTCATACATTGCGCGTCATGACGCTTGCATATATAATGGTTGCAAGTGTTAAGCAACACTGACCGATCAGGCGGAACCTGAAAAAGATGAGTAAGAAACATGAGAAAAAACATTTACGAGACTAACTACGAACGCCTAGCTACGCTCAATATCTTCCAAGAAGAGCAAGAAATTCCGGCATACCGAAAGAGCACTGCAACAGGTTATATGGATCTCAGCGTTGAACGACTGCCCCACATGGACAGTGCCACAGGGCAACAAGGCATAGCGTTATCACTTGCCCATTACTTCGAGCAAAACGGTGACTTATGTTGTGATCCTGACATGGTGATTTTGATACACCCACAACTAAAAATGGTGGAAGCTCTAACCTTTCAACAAGCGAATCCTCCGATATACCACGAAGTATACCCAGCCCCTCACAAGTTCTATAAAAGCCTAAAACAGCAACTCAATAGCTTTCTAAGGCAATGGTTAATAAATCTCAACAACCAAGGGCATGGCAAGCAATGGACTCATAACCCATAGCTAAAACGATCAAAGAAAACGGTCCCCGCCCTTTCTCAGAATAGAAAAGGCGGTACTAATGCCGCTTCATTGAATCCATGTGACACCTCGTTTTTTGTAAAGTACGTTACAATTTAGGATAGAGCAATGACAACACTAATCAAACCCCATTCCATTCATACTATGGAAACCATCGCCCAACGCATTCGGCAGGATAAAGCAGAAACCACATTCATCAATGCAACTCCGGAGCAGCGAACAGAGATAATCCAAACATATATCACAGACGAGTTAGCCCGATCAAAACAACTTCAAACCCGATACATCACAAACCAAGACTTTAAGCACTATTTTAGGGGGCTTGTCCTAGGCCTGCTCAAGAATGCCAATCCCTAAGCTGATTGACAATACAAACAACGCCCCATCAACGCTATAATACGGGGCGTTAACTTTAGGACTAAAACATGAGCGAAGATAGCAACCGTAACGAGCACCGAAAAAGTAAGCACAGCTTCCAAGCCTTTCAAACTACCGAAGAGAAGGAAGTACTAATCACGGTAAAAAAGATCCGGGGTATTAAGCAAAACACCGTACTATTAAACACTCTACTTCAGGAAGAAAAAGAGCGCCTATTGAAAGAATAACCTTGATGCCAAATGGTTGTAACATGACTTTGTTTAGCTGATCCTCAGAGCGCGAGACAGAGTCTCGCAAGGTCTATCATATTCGCAAAAAAAACGTTTTTGTTAACCAACAAAAAACACAACCTCTCCCCAATTAAGCTTGTTGTGTTACATGACTTCGTTCCCTTCACCTGCGACCGTTAAAGAGAATTAAGGGAAAAAATATAGACCTAGGGCAAAGTCGCAGCGGATTTTTTTGAGGTCTTGTTCTCAAAAAAAACGAACGAGTGCAGCCCTAGGTCTATATTTTTTCCCTTAATTCTCTAGGTTGCAAGTAGGTGAAGGGACGAAGTCATGTAACACAACATTCAGAGTGCCACCCCTGACGCGGCACCAAAAAGCCCGATGTACACACAATGACAGTCGCAACCTCCATACCGTGAATCAATGATAGTCCTGATTACACCTCCGGCTGAGACTCGCGTTTTTTTGCGAGGCTCAGGTTTGCTTATTGAAATCGAGCAACGCGAGAATTGAGATTAGCAAACTGAAGCAGGTTCCCGACTCCAAAAACACACCAATCTACACAAAACACTAAAAAACCATTTTTCCTAATAAAATCAATGATGTAAGAATTTTACACTCACAAATGGCACACCTAAATATATTTTGTAAAGTACTTTACAATTTTAAGTGCAACCCACAGGATATTACTCAAATAACGCGAAAGTATGGAACGAAAGCAATGGACTCAACTACACCAACTCAACAATTTTACGACGCCTTTGAAACAGCATACTCCCATTTCAATACTCGATTATTCTTCAATGAATTGCCTCCGGTGATATTTACAATTACTCGCAAACTTAAATGCATGGGTTATTTTTCGCCGGAAAGATGGACATCCAACGCAGGTGAAAACTGTCACGAAATAGCGATTAACCCAACATACATTGCAAATAATACACTCATTGAAGTGTTACAAACGCTCGCCCATGAAGCCGTCCACTGTTGGCAAACATCATCAGGCAAACCAAGTCGGAACGGATACCATAACAAAGAGTGGGCCGAAAAAATGGAATCCATCGGCCTTATGCCATCCGACACAGGACAACCTGAAGGAAAGAAAACAGGGCAAAATATGAGTGACTACCCAATACAAGAAGGGGCCTTTTTAGAGGCATGCAGGGCACTGCTAAAAGACAAACAGTTTTCTCTACCTTGGCTAGATCGGCAAGCAAAACCAGCAATCCAAAAGCCCATACCAAACTGGTTAGAAAACTCCAATGAAGAAGGTTCATCAGAGTTCGAATTACTTCTAACAACAATGGCTGAATTGCTCCCTGGCGTTGTACTAGAGGAAGAACCGCAAGTCTATAACACCAAAACTAAATACACCTGTGAGGGGTGCCAATTAAACGTCTGGGGAAAAACCAACTTGAACCTAAGCTGTGATGACTGCGATACAAAATTAGAGCCACAGGGAGTATAAGAGGCGTGTATTGGGCGCGCTACAACCACGACTAATTTGTAACGTACGTTACAAATTAGTCGTGGTTTCAAACAATAGGCTTACATGATATCGAGGGCAGGGTACATAACCTGACGTTGGTGGGGTTATCTAAAACGGAGAGTTTTCGATAACCCGAGTTTCAATGCGCAGACATTGAAACTCCCACCCCGTGCCGAAGGCGTTAGCGTAGCTAACACGGGTTCCCATACCCCACGAATGTAGGGGTATGGAGGAGGTGTCAAACACCTCCGCATCGCAGATCGACGGCTGTTTTGTGCGAATTACCGAGGCACGAGGTAATCGCAACAAAACAGCGCGGGCTTCGTAGAGGATCACCATTGCTTCAGCATGGTAGAGACTCTAGAAAACGCCGTTGATCCTGCGTATTCTAGAGTTATAATATGGCTGCAAGCTATTGTATTTATTGAAAATAATACGATAGCTTGCACGCGATAGCGGCCATGTTAGAATGCATTTTTGATGTTGGCAGTATATTCACCCACCCCGTGGGCCGAAGGCGTGAATATACTGTGCCTTTATACTTTACAACCCGGCCTGGGTGTGTAATATTACACACCTAGGCCGGGTAAAGTAGAGCGGTTAAAATGGATGTAAAAATCTTACATCCTTGTTTTTATTAGAGTTTTCTAATTTAGGGACATATTACAATGGCAATGACAGGCATAATAAACAGCAAAGGCGGCGTAGGTAAAAGTACTGGAGCAGTCAACCTATCAGCAACCGCAGGGAAGAATGGAAATAAAGTATTACTCGTTGACCTCGACCCTCAAGGATCTTGCACAAAAAACCTAGGCATAGATGAGCTATCAATTAAGCATAATTTTGTGTTGGATGATTACGCAGCAACAAGAATGTTTTATGAAAAAGTCGCTCCCTCAAAGCTAATCATCGACACAGGTTTTGGCTTCGATATCATTCCAGCCGGGAGGGATCTTTTAAAACTAGAACAATATATCCCCTCTATACCGAATGGAGATAGTTTGTTACTTCGCGTTTTTAACGCCGATGAAGCATTGGACTATGACTATATCTTTTTTGATTCTCCTGGATTTATGGGCCATATCGTTGCATCCATTATCAACCTAACCGGTGACATAACCATATCAAACATCGCTACGCCCGGATCAACAAGAGGCTTAGTTGACTTGCTAGAAATGATCGAAGAAATGAATGAATTCAGAGAATCATTTCCTGGATTAGACCCCATCAATATTCGTGGTCACTTCTTCTGTCGAGCCGAGCCAAAAACAATCGTACATAGAGAACAAGATCAAGAAGTGATGGAAGTACTTGGCGATGCGCACCTTGCAAACTTTTCGATATCCAAAACCACCGATATAGGAACATCTGAAAAAATATGCAAACCATTTATCTCCATGTCACCAACTCATAAAGTCACTAACGAATTTCAAGCATTATTTGAAGAGCTTTTTAAGGAAGATAAATAATGGCAACACTCGCCGAGCGAATGGAACAGAAGCGCCGGGAAAAACAAGCCCGAAAGAATCAAGATCAACAGGCCTCTCAAGACACAATACAAACACCACCATCCAATGAGAGTGTGCAACCTCAAATAGTCACCAACACAGAAAGGCCTGAAACTAAAACTGAAGATATTCGCAAAGCCACACCTCCACCTCGCGAGGCTTCATCTCAAACGCCAACGGTAATGATGAAGGAACAAATTGCAGCGGCAGGAATTGATACCTCTGTTCAATTTATCGATCTTGATCTAATTGATACGGAAGAAACGGGACAGGTACGAAGCTTCTTTGATCCAGAACGTATTATGGATTTAGCCATTGAGTTTTCTGAATCAAGAGAGAAACAACCAGACCACCCTATTACTTTGTTTCAAAAGTCGGATGGGCGCTATTTGTTATCAGGGGGAGAAAGCCGAGTACGAGCGATGAAATACGCCCGTGAGCACCGTACAGAATTAAACGTTGAAGACGTTACTGCGTTCACTCAAGTACGAGCAACTATTCTCCAGAATATGCCAGTCAATAAAATTGAACGTACACGTAAGCAGCTAAAAGAAAACTTACTACGCGATGACCTCAATCTTGCAGAACTCGGTATGGCAATGCAGGAGTTCTTAAAAGAATACCCCAACGCAACACACAAAGAAGCTGCTGAATGGGTTGGCTTTAAGAACTCTAATAGCGGTCGCGTAAAAATCAGCAATGCACTCAAGCTCATGGAGATAAGCCCACAGCTAATCAAGCAGGTTTTAGCACAGGAAATCAGTGCCAACAAAGCATTCAAGATCCATGAAGAACAAATTAAAGAAGCCGCCGCTGAAAAGAGAGAAGCTGTCCTAAACACCGAAACAAAAGAAAACAGCGATAGCACGCTAAAAAAACAACCCAAAAAGCCAAAGAAGTCTGAACAAATTGCCGCCGCACCAAAAAAGAAGCAAACAATTAGCGTTCCCCTTGAGACCGCAACGAAACTATCAACGCTGATTAATTTCATTGCACAACAGCATGATTTAGATACTCCCGCTCTTGGAGATAAACCAAGTAGAAAAGACATTATTGCCACCATCAATAGCGACCTCCTAGAGAAGATCCTAGAGAAGATCACTGAGTAATGAAAAACGCCAGATCCGGTACGCTAAAGAAATATCTCAACAATGCAAACTTCAAACTCAGTGCAGACGACAGAGAGTTTTTATCTGACCTTGCCAAAGTGCGCATTATTGATGAAAAAGATGCATCAGAACATCACTATGCTGGCCGTAAAACACCAGCCTCAAAACGTCTTGACCGGTTAGCTGAAATTGGATTATTGGAAATTCACACAGTAGTCCAACCAGGGCGAGGGAAGTTCAAAGCGTACCATTTTAAAACGGAAAGATTAGCGACACTGTTCGGCGGGAAGATGCCCGTTATCGGTAGGAAACGAAATGCTCTACATGAGGTTATTACCTCTCGTTTGTATTTTGCTGAAAATCGCCCAAGCAGCTTTGCCTTAGAGTCTGACTTCAGCCAGTCACAAAAAGACTTATTTAAAGTGATTGGTGGAACCACAAAAGGACGTGACTCCTGTATGCCTGATGCATTGTTTATCAGAGATGGTCAGATAGTTGTTGTAGAGGCTGATTCAGGGCAATACAACAAGTCACAAATACGCAACAAACAAATGGCGTGGAGGGGCTTTAAGCAAGTCTGGGGGCAACCCGAAAAAGCCTCTGCTCGTGTCGATGACGCAACGGTACATATATTTTCATGACTGAAGATCCTATCGAAATCGCTAAACAGTTTGCCCATTTAAAAGAAACACATAAGACCAACGGAAAGGTTGCTGAAATAATGGAAATATCGGAGTCACAAGTATCACGCTATATCGCGTTACTCTCGCTACCGGATGATATTCAACAACAAGTGTCTCAAGGGGAGTTACCCGTTGCACAACCATTGCGAGCGCTCAAGCGAAAAGCAAAAGAACGCTCTGTTAAGGTATCCGCTCTCAACACGCTCCACAGAGATATCATTACAATATTAGCCAGAACCAGCTTCGCTACTCAGCAACAAATTGCAGATTACACTGAGAAATCGTTAAGCACAGTAAGACATGCCATTCACGACTTGGTGAATGCTCGATTTGTTGAATCTCATACCGATCTACGACCCTATGTATATCGTTTATCAGCTCACGGTTCCAACATCGCCGGAGTAAATAAGCCTCGCCATTGGATGTCTGGAAACGCTATTCACCAACGAGTATTAAGAAACGCAATTGAACTCAATATGAGGAAAAAGAATTCAACGGCAATCTTCGTGAATCGCAAAGAGTGCTGGAGAAAAGGGCTATTTCCATCCGTTGGCGAACACCTATTAACGTTCACACATAACGGTAAGCATGAAAAGGCATTGGTCATTATTGATGATTATATGATGGCACCAAGCCGTATAGCGCACTCGTTATACCGACCTCATGATCGCGATAAAAGCTATGCTTCTGGCCAACTGGTACTTACATGGAAAGACGTAGTATCCATCGCATTCATTTACTGCACGGATAAACAGCATACTCTGCTACATGAAAAATTCATTGCTCTAAACACAGAAGAGATTCAAACCCAAACCGTAGTAAGACATGTCGATTCCGTTTGGGAGGCTATCTAATGTTATCGATCATGCTATTTGTAACGGCCATCGTCTTTCTAATAAACACAATGTTATTCTGTGCATACGTATCAATTACTGGGGCTTTAGGATTAATCCCCACTTTAGTTTGTTTATATATAGTAAGGCGGTTAAACCCACAAGATCAGACGACCGAAGTTGAAGGCTGGGAAATAGGGGAGGGCGTCGATATAGAAAACCCAGATAAGCCCAAAAAGGTCAAAGCGATATTAGAAGATAGAGCATTGGATCTAGGTTTTTTAGGTCTTGGTAGCCCAGGTTCAGGCAAGAGTATAATGGCGATCGGGTTACTAAAATACTTCACTGAACATAGAAAAAAAGGTTGGGTTTACTGGGAAGGTAAAGGCGATCTCGATATCTACCAAAAAACCGTTGCCTGTGGAGCAACGCCCAATAAATTCTTTTCTTCTGAATTACCAAGCTCGGATTCTATTAACGTCTTTTCTGGTGATACCGATAGCGTCGTTGAACGGCTTACCCAAATACTGATATCAGACGAGTCAGATTATTACGGCAATGCTCAGCGCTCCGCATTACGAAAAGTTGTCCCTTTAATCAAAGGGCTAAACATTACTGCATCACTCAGAGACCTATACGTCGTCTATACACGAGAAGATGCTGCAATGTATGTTATGAATCTAGCAAAGGAAAAAGAGGTTTCCCCTGATGTTATTGAAGCTGCTCGCATGTTTTTTGATATTGACGAAAAAGACAGAATGGAGCAGCTCAAAGGTCTACTAAACAAAATGGACGCATTTGTATTGGGAAAAATTGCTGATCGTATCAATGCATATAACCCTACCTTAGACCTCAAAAGCTCGGCGGGAAAAAGCGATAGCATTTATTTTCATCTGCCATACAGCAAGTTAGCAAAAGACCTAGCCATCATGCTCACAGAAGAAATTGGGGAAATTGCAAAAGAGCGCCAACTATATGATAAAAACCGTCAATCCTGGCCACAGGTATACGACGATTGGGGCGCATTTTTCTATGAAAACTTTGGCCCGATTAGTGCTCGCTGTCGATCCGCAAAAATGCCCATTTCGTTCCTGTTTCAATCCAAAGGACAAACAGATCGCGTAGATGGTAACCGCATTTTCACCACAGAAATAACCGATAACATCGGTGGAATGTTCATTCTCAGAATTAATGGAACTGATACCGCAAAATGGGCAGCTGAACAGTTCGGAGAATACGAAACAGCAGAACTATCACGCACTGATAATACATCCTATGAGGGAAACAATATGTCGGTGAATGAGACTCCTAGAGTCAAGAGTGACACGCTCAAAAACCTTAATGCCGGTGAAGCAATCATAAGCTGTTTGATATCAGGTGAAGACGGAACCATACGAAACCAGCGTATGAAAGTACGCTTTCCCTATCCCGATTTCTCAGAGGAGAAGGATATCGACTGGCCTGTGATAAAAAACCACAACAACGATGAGCAAGAAGGTTTACACCTGTGGCGGGACTTCATGAACGCCGACCGGCTAAATGCGCTTAAACAGCAAATCATCGAAGAAGATCAACAAATAGAAAAAAACCATCAAAAACTAATGGACGTTGATTATTTATGATTACTTGGTGGCATTACTTTCCCATGATAATTCTCGCTGCACTGCTTCCCTTTATAGCTGGTGCATTGCCCACAAAAGAGTTTAAAGGCGTTGATATAGGTGGTGGGCCCGTCCGCCAGGAAGCCATTAATATCATGGCGAATGCCTTACCAGAAAAAGTAGGGAATGAACTCGTACAGGAGTTCATGTCTGCTTCCAAAATGGATGAGTACAAACTGTACCTTCCATTTGCTTTAAACGCTGCATTAATAATGGCTTGGTTAGCATTCATTATTGGCAGTGTTGTTATCACCACCAACAATTGGTTCAGTACGAACCGATACTACTCAACGCGCAAAGCCGCAAAGGAATAATCTAACAATGTATACACGGAACATATTGTCATTCGCTCTAGTCGCTATCTGTTTTACCTTTCTCATTGCCCCGGAAACTTTAATGGCAATACAACTTAAGCAACCTAGTTTTATAAATTCTGTCGATACCGATAAATTAGAAGAAGCAGGCTCTGAAATCAATACCTGGATATTTGCAGGTATTGCTGTAGTCATTGGTTTGTTTTCGGTCCGTCCTGGATACCTATTTATCACAGGAAAGCCTGACGAAGCGCTCGAAAAATCCAAAGAAATAATAGTAGGAGTTATCCTTGCCATGGTACTTGGCGGTATCGCTTTTGCTGTTGCAGCAAATTTAGGTAGCTAAGAATGTACGCTTTCAACAGCCGATTCAAACCCACTTTGTTTAAAGGTCTACCCAATATGACTTGGGCAGGCTTTATGCTGGGCATTGTGTTATTGGCTTTTTCAATCGGGGCGTATACCAATTTGCGCAATGTAGGGTTAATGATCCTACTAGTGCTCGTTGCTCTAGCTTCATTTGGATACGCTATCCAGGAATATAGGAAAAAAGATGAAGCGCGATTTTTGTCGTCTCGCTTCATGGGTAAAAAAGACATACGGACTAATTCACTGGGACTGTGAAACATGGCAAAAAGTTATAACGATCTTTACACTTGGCAATCACCCCAAGTAGTTGATGGTGTCAAAACCTCAGTGATGGAACATACGGATGGTTCTGTATCGCTTGCCATCTTATGGGACGGTATATCTACCGAACTCAAAACGCAGGGTAAAATAAACGGACTGTTCTCGAATTATTATCAAGCACTACAAAGCTTAACGTCAAAGCACGGTCTAATTATCGAAAATCACTGGGTACGAAAATTTGACGCCTCTCTGGCTCGTCGTTACCAAGAGTATGGATTACAACACTCAGTTCGATGTAAGGAGTTAAGCGCTACACTCCGTGAATCAATGGCTAACCATCTGGGAAATAGGGGCATGTCCAATATGGTATTTACCATTTTGACACTACCCAGCTATCACTCTCCCTTAGCTGGCCTATTTCCTAATCGTATCCTCAAGAAAACCAAACAACGGGGTAATCTATTACTTGATCTAGCAAAGGACTTCATCATCAATATCCCCAATGCTGTAATTTGCGATAGTGACAGCTATGAACAGCTGATTTGGGAGAGTTACCATCGAGATAGGGCGCGCCAAAACGACATTCCTGAGCCTAACAATCGATTTAAGCTCTCACAGCGTGTAGGCCAAAAGCCATCGTACAATGATAATTACCTGAAGCTAGGGGATACCTATACACGTATTGCATTAGTCCTAGATTACCCCGACGCTACTCCCAACTGGTTCTATGCACTATCACGCGAGTTTGGCTTGGAGATCCATGTTACCCAGATAATTAAACCTCTCGATAAAGGCAATGAGACACGAAAAAGTGCTTCACAATCAGAAAAAGCCCAAGAATCCGCTGGCGCCATTGGTGGAGAAGAAGAACGAGAAAAGTTAAAAGACCACAACGATTTTCGTAGTTATGTCTCAAAACATAACTTAGCCATCTTAGGTAACTGTTATGTTATAAAATTCCACCACACAAATAGAGAATATCTAGATGAGTGCTACCGGAAGATCAAAACCAAGCTTCAAGGCGCAGTCATCAAAGATGATGAGGAAAGCATTGCTCGCTTGTACTGGCGAGTATCACAGCCTGGACAGGGGTATAAAAGCTCCTATCTAAGAGCAGACCACACATGGCAAGTCGGTAATATGTCGCCCATCCTCACTTTCACAGAAGGGGATAGTGAAAACCTACACATGTTAAGGTTTACTACCGATGGGCAACTAATAACACTAAGCTACCCTGTAAACGGTACGAACCACGCAATAACAGCCGCAAAGACTGGTTCAGGTAAGGGCGTTGCTGAAATAGCACAAATCTGTGAGCTATTCCCACTGGGCATTAATTTTTATATCGCAGAAGTAGGGGCGACTTACAAATGGGCAGTGGAAGCCCTTGGAGGTAGCTATTTTCACCTAGACCCCAACAAGACAGTAATATCTCCATTTCCAAACTTTGATCTTGCTAACAAACAAAATATTAAGTCGCCTTTGGATGCCGATATTGTCGCCCCAACAATTGGCGCACTAATGCCATTACTCGCTGGCCCAAAAGAAAAAGACATCCTAAATCATCTATCGTCTGTTGCTGAGCAGACCTTGCAGGCGCTATACGCTTTCACAGAAGAGACTGAACTAAAGGCACCAACACTAGCGACGTTTCATGATTTCGCCGTTGATATCAAAGATGAGTTTACAGGAGTCCAGGCTCAAGCATGCCAGGCAATGATCGACAATCTAAATTCATTTTTGTCAAAAACTGCTGGGAGCCGCTTTGAAAGTGCCGACACATTGGATTTTAACAGTGGCATTGTAGGTGTAGATTTCAAAGCTCTCATGGGTAACGAAGAGCTAGCCAAATTCCTGTTAGTCTTCATATCACTGCGCTTCAAGCAACTAGCATTCGCAAACGCTAACCCTTGCCGCATTGTATTGGATGAACTACATGAATTTTCCCGGATAGACGAACAGCTAATAACAACATTGATGAAACAATTAACTCGCATGGGAAGAAAAGAAGCAGGGGCATTTCACGGTATATCCCAGGAAGTACTTGATATTGGACTAGAGCCTGGAATTCTCAACCAGATTACCCATCGAGAATTTCTATATCTACAGGATGGTCACGAGGCAATTGCTGAAAAGTTCAAACTCAACGATAACGTCTTAAAGCGCTGGGTAAACTTCAAAGACCCTGAAGCTGCTGGCTCTCAAATGAATTACCGCCAATGCATAAAGATGGTAGGAGAAGATGCATTTGATCTTCATATGACATTCCCACAAGTATTGCTCGATCTTGCGGATTCATCACCCGAATCACTGGCACTAAAAGCGGTCATTGGTAAGAAAACCAAAGACCCAATTGAGCGATTACGATTATTCAGGGAAGCAAAATCCGCATGATTAAGAAGCTTATAGTAGTACTGGTTTTCGTCTTTTTTATTGCGATAGCTTTGGCCATTGGATTCACTCTACTATCTGGCGATAACCTTGTAGGGCAAACTAGCCTTTTCAAAGAAATTGCCACCTCGACCAGTGCACTACACAACAATACGAAAGAACGATCATTATGGGAGGTTATCGGCTACGGCTTAGGGATCATTATCTCCATCATCGTATTATCAATAGTGATTGCACTACTTCAGCAACGCTTACCCGTTAAGGAAGAAAAATGAAACGGATCATACTCATACTTTGCTTATTACCTTCTGTCAGTATGGCAGACATGACCGGAGCAGGAGACGCAGCTATTGTTCAACAATTAATTGTGATGGTTGAAGCTGCATATGAACAATTAGAGCAATTAGAAAAAGCCACCAATATTTCTAAACGCATAGAAGAAATGGAGACGGTAAAATCCGTCAAAAAGGTTTCAGAGCAAGGCAATGAGCTAAAAAAACTCATGAGTGAGTTAGAAAAAACCGGAGATCTCATCAACGAAATGGGCAACAACCCTGGCGGGATCAATGACATTAACCAGCAAATAGGAAAGCTCGAAGATAAGTTAAATGTCGCTAATAATAAAGAAGGTCTTGATAAGGCAAAAGCCTATTCAAGATTATTAGCAGACCTGAAACGTATACGCTTCCTTCGAGACTCAAACACCGCCTCAATAAAAGAAATCGCGGGGGGAACTAACGACGAAGATAATAAACGACTATCAGCCCATAACAGTACGATTATGACCGACCTTCTCATTCGTCAAGAAGAGAAAGATAGCATAAAGAGATCACATGAGACACAAGCTGTTTCCGAATTATTGGACGGTATCAGCTACGGTTCAATGGCGAAGGGGGGCATACAATGAATGCTGATAGCAGCGGCCTAGATTTGCTAGGGCTATTCGTTAACAACTTTGATGTAGGGGTGATTTACGACTTAGGCTGGTATGCCGCCAAAGAATGGATGGCCGCAATATCCGGCATCATCCTAGCGATAGCCATTGCTATACGTTCATTTGAAGAAAAAATCACCCTCGCAAGTGGAGGAGAAACTGATTACCAAAAGTTCTTTACGACAACTATGTTGGTCGCAATTGCAATGGGGGCTTATTTTGTCGTAGCGTGGATGGTGATTAATTTCTTTAACTCCATCTACGGAATGATAGATACCTCCGATAGTGTCCAAAGAATGACACAGCAACTGGATGGCGTAATCAGTAAGCTACTGGCCAAAGAGTACGAGTTTAGCTTCAGTGATGTGATTGATTCTGCTTATGCCGTATTTGCGACAGTTACCTATGCCATCACCTTCTGTATGCTTATCCTAGCTATCCTATTAATGCGTATAGCCCATGCTTTGCTCGTATCTTACTGTATATTTTGGGGAGCTGCGGTTCTCCCTATGTCGGTTACCACCGGTCTAAAGCAGCTAGCCCCTTGGCGCATGTTGTGTATCTTAGCGCTCACATGGCCCATCGTTGATGCGCTATTTATGTACCTCATTTCAGGGTCGTTCAGCGTCATGTTAGAAAAAGGTGGGCTAAATATAGACAATGTTACCTCATGGTCAATGGGAACTTTAGTGTTCTACATGGCCGCCTTTTCCATTATCAATCTCATATTAGTCGCAACCACATTATCAGCACCCTTTGTCGCTCAGGGAATGGCAAATGGTACTGGAAACGTAACCGGAATGATTGGTTCGTTTGGTGCAGCAGCCATTGCCGCAGGCACTATTGCAGGTAAAGGTATGGCAGAAAAGTCTAACTTCCTTGGTGGATTGGTTGGAGATAAATCGGCAGAAAAGGGTATGGCCGGACTTAAATCCGCTTGGAATACGCAGGCTTTTGAGCCAATTAACCCTTCTAACGATACATCTAATACCGGTGGTGCAGATAGCTTAAGCGGCATGGATAGCAACTACGGCAACCTCAACACCAACCTAGGAAGCGGTTTCAATATGAGCAGTGACCCATTCTCTGGAGACTCAAATCCGTCAACGAGTCAACATACTAGCAATAATATAAACAACAACCAGAGCACCGAATCTGTTGATACTCAAACACCAGATAACGGCTTGAATGACAATGAAAATACAACTCAGGACTCCATAAACAACCCTCCTAATTCAGATATCAACTCACTGCAAGTGTCTTCAAATCAAGATCTAGACATAGCTCCTGATCACGATATGCAGTCAGAAACCCACTCCTCTTCGAGCAATTCAGCTATAGACTCCAAAAAGGCACAGAGTACTCGTGGTGCCATCATAAATAACTACCGTAAACGATAAGGATCTTCGATATGTCAGAGGATATGAACCTAAACAATAAACAGCCTTCACATAGTGACGATCTTGTTGCAAAAGCCGCAAGATTTGGCGCAATGGGTTGGATAGCATTTTTTATCACGCTGCTTTTTCTACTCGTTCAAAATATTGTATATACGCTATCAGATAAGCAGGTAATGGCCACCCAGGATGGACAAGTAATAGGCCAAGTTATTTTCGATGAAGCAAAATTACGCTCAAATGATGAAATCATGGCAGATCTAAAGAACTGGGTAAAGCGCTGCACTTCCGTCAACAAGACCTCAATCTATGAAGACTTATCTGTATGCCTAAACCATATGAGTTCTGAGCTAGCAGAAGAACGATTAGCAGACTACGAGAAGCATAACTATGCCGTAAAAATAGAACAATACGGGTGTGAAAACACGTTAACTATCTTTGACTCCAACAAAACGCACCTTGAACGAGACTCTATGAATCTTCTTGTTGTTAGCACCTTATCTGGAGAGAAGCAGTGTATCACGGCAGGTAAAAAACCAACTTCCCAGCCATTTTCTCTCGATATAATCGCTACATTAAAGCCAAGAACCGATAAGCTCCCTCTTGCATTTCACGTCACCAGCTACGGAGATAACGAAGAATGAAAAAACTAACTCTTATGATGCTTTGTCTTATGATCAATAGCGCCTGGGCACTCACTCCACTCAAATCTCAATTTAAGAAAGAAACACTGCAGGAGTTCACTAGCTTATCACTACAGATTATGCCCGATGCAGGAACACAACTTATATTCCCCTTTCTTCTAGATAACCCTGAACTAAACCCCCCATTAAAAGTAAAACTAACCAACAGCAATGGATTTGAAGTACCTGTAGAAAAATCTGAATTTGATGACCTCATAGTGGGTCAGAACACGATAACCATACTTGGTAAAGGAATTGCTAACGAAAAGCCTGTTTACCTGGGCAATCTATTCATCTCTGTAGGTGGATATAACGTCTCAATATCACTTCAAACCACATACAAGGCCAAGAATAACATTTCAAATATCGTGTTCAATATATCAAATCAGGATCGAAACCATCTTGTTGAACAATCAGTAAAGAGGAGAACCAAACAGCTCGAAGATAACTATAAGGAAAAGGTTAAAGCATTAGATCAACGAGCCTCCGACAAATCCCTGAAACACGTATCTGTAATGGCGCTCGAAGATATTGATGAAACAAGCTTTAAGATGGAAGAAGACCTAGATATAGGTGATAAACGTTTAGTAGTCTATATCGATAAGCTATTTTCTTATGGCGATAAATATCAAGTTCTTTTGTTTGAATTGGAAAATCACAGTAGCAGTGATTTCAATATCAGTAGTATTTCACTCTCATCTGTAGATGAGGACATAAAAGAAACGATCTCAGGATTTATCAAATGCCCTGAATTGATCAAATCAGACACTACACATCGTTGCAGTTTCGCAACGACAGATAAACTAATAAAAACCTCTGATGAGTTAAAAATATCCATAAACACAGATAGGGGAGAGGGGGTGTTCCAATGGTAAGAACCTTCGTCATACTAATAATCATTACTCTTTCTATTCCATCCCTCAGTCATGCCGTTGCCTATGATGCCAGCAGTCTAAGAGATAGACTTCAAGATAGAGACGCAAAGAGATTAAGCGCTTCTGAGCGCTTAAAGGCTTCACAGGGCAATACAGATAGTCTCCGCTTACTACACAATAGAGAGCTATTCTATAAGCTTCCAGATGGCACATACGTTGCTGGTATGCTGCTAGATAATGGAAAGCTTACACCAGCAATAAAGGTCGATAACCAATTACTACCGGCTTGCGTAACGACCTCTTATGCCCTAATTCCTGGATTTTGGGATGTAAAATCACAAGCTATACGCTGCACACTTGAACAACATGAACGCTTTGCACTGCTAAGTAACGGATCAGTAAGACAAATAAACGGGCTATTGGAGGACACCAACATTACCCAAAGCACTATAAATAAAGGTCCAGATAACTCGCAGGGGAACCAAACCAAGGTAATTCCTCATGCCAGTAAATACAATAAGTTAAATAAGCATGAACAGTTAAACAATACTAGAAATCAAACTCAACATAGAGCCGCGCACAGCACTGCTACTAATAGAAGCACTTCCATAACCAATGTAGATAGCGATGAGTACACTCCCCCAATCCGCACCAGTACATCATCAAACAGCACGGGAGGTAGCTTAAAAAGAAACGCCAAGCTATTTGGCATCTCTGTCGGTACATGGGTTGAAGCTAGACTAATTCGTCCAGTTTCAAGCGCAGAGAGCGGTTTAATCGAATTTGAGTTAATCGAGCAACTAAGCGGTAAATATCGAGATTTACCGGCTCAAACTATATTTTTTGCCAGAAAGGGTATTAATGAAGCTGAAGAGAAAATGGAAGCACTAACAGTTAATGCGAGATTACCCGATGGTGAAGAAGTAAAAATCAGTGCGACAATCCATTCTCTTGACCAAACAGCCGGTTTATCTGGCAACCTTGTAAGAGATAGACAAGGAGAGTTACTCGTTGCCAGCACTAAAACAGCCCTCAGCACTCTAGCAATAGTCACACCCATTGCTAACGACATAGCTGGTCAAGCAATAAACAACTTAACAGGTGAAATACTCAATAATGAGAAAAGGCATACTCCAGATAACCCCAGAGCTATTATCCGGGTAACACCGCAACACTGTTATTTAAAAATAACCCAATCATTCTGATCCCAATGTTCACAAGGGCGCTGGCTAAGGCCATCTAGAAAGGCCGCATTCGCGGCACGCCCGTTTCAGGGTTTCTTTAACTATAGGGATCTGGGTTTAACTGTAGATGTTGATGCCAGCACTTATAAGTGCGCGCATGGTCATTTATGAGTGCTGGCATCTACAAGTACCTTTGTGCTCTCGAATGTTGCTAAAGTCCAATGCAATAATTCACGCATTAAGGCGTTATGCGCCCATCTGATCCATCACTCAAGTTCCCGCTTTTTCATCCCTTTTCCCTACCCCCACCAGTCATCAACATCGATGATTTTTTCTGGGGGGGGAGGGCGATCGGTTCGTAAGGTTAACGCTTTGATCTGGCGGCACCCTTAGTCCGACATAGGATTGTCGTCGCTATCTGATTCAGAATCATTTGCATAGGTATTATCTGCGTTAAGAGTAAACTTATTTTGATCTAAATTATTTTGTAATATTTCCCGCTTTATTACTTGGTTATCTTCAACCTTTGTTGACTCAGCAAGCTTTCCTGAATTAGCTAAACTAGACATTCCCAACTCATCAATAAGCATTGTAAACTCATCTAGAGTTATACCTTTCACAGCATTTTGTGCAGGCCACAGTAAGCCATGGTTGTTGTTGAAGTTAACCTTAGGGTATGTACTTTTCATTCTAGACCAACAAACCATGCAGGGTCGTTTCTGTCCAGCTACTGAAATAGTCTCATCGAGTTCCTTTTTGGGGTTATCTTTTTTCCATTGACCTAGTAAGTGGACTTCAGCGTGCCCTGACTCTTCCGTTGATTCAACTACTGTTAGACTATTGAGAGTAGTTTCGTTTAGTATGGATTTACCATTGTAAAAGCAGTACGCAAGACCTATCCCATGTCTTTTTCGCCTTGGTAATTTTGCGTCCCATGCCTTACTTTTGTAGCATTTCAATATTTTCTTTATTTGCTTGATAGCGTGCTCTGAACTATCCAGAGATGTGAGTCTAGAATTATGGTTAGCGCTTACCATTATCTTCGTCCCATCCCATAATGCTTGTATTTCGTTTGAGACATCAGGTTTGTCGGCAGGTGAGACATCTAAAGCTGTGCAAATCCAACGTAACTGTCTTAATGGAGATATTTCGTCACCACGACCAGATGTTTTAAGGTCTACTTGATCAGCCAAAATTGTTCTTATTTTTCCATTGAATGGAAATTTGTACATAGGAGAGTCGTTATATTCTATGCCATACATATCAGAAAGGGCAGTTCGCAATAAACGGATTAAAGAGTCATATTTCTCCCACGTTATATACTCGCTCGCATTATCCAACGCATTTTTTCTATACTCACTCCAAAAACTTACTTGATCTTCATTCTCTACATCTTCATTCTCTACATCTTCATTCTGTTTATTTTTTTTACCCCGCGTCTTTTTGCCCCGCCTCTTTTTGCTCTGAATAGCTTTCTTCTTCACAACAATTTTCTTCTTCACAATAGTTTTCTTATTGTCACTCCCAGTAGATTCCTCATCCTCACTCTCTGTAGACACTGCCTCCCTCATAAATACCCCCTACACCCAATAATTAGCATTGATCCAATTCTATATGGGTAAATTAATGCTAACTTGGATTAATATATGGAGATTACAGTCGAATGTAGTACTGGGCATCTCATGCCGATATTCAAACTACCGAGATCTATCTCATGTGATCGGCAATCGTCGCGCAGGGACAGCAAGCCCTATCGATAAACTGATCTATTAGATCGTATCACTCAATACACTCATTGCCATCCAAACGTAAAGCAGGGGCATAGGCTATCAATACTAATATTCCGATATTCTGGTTATCGGAATATTAATGGAGGGGGAATCTACGTCCATTTCGTGCTTTTTACTCGAATAAAAGGCGTTGTGCGCCCATCCCCTATAAGCGCCCACAACGCCAAGTAGCGTGATTATCCCCGATTACACAATGGCTATGCTGATTAATCCTTTAATATGATCATTGCGTGATAGATAGCACCTGGAGCCCCATTCTTATAATCTAGGGTAACTTCGCATCGAAGCTCCCCGTGTTCGCAATGCTCTTCAAGCTTTGTATGCTTAGCTAGAGCCTTAAATTCTTTCTGAGCATCGCTTTGGTCTTTTACTTGGCAATTAACACCAGAGTCTCCAAATCTAGGGACATCGACTACAACCGAGAATACCGTATCTGACCCTTCAAACGCTATCTCGATCAATATTCCAACGCCTTCGAAAAACGTATTGTCATTTGCCACAATGTAGTTTGCGTATGCTGGCGCATCATCTGACGTAGTAATTGGTATTGGTAACCCAGGAATAGACACGCTATCCCCTTCTGCTGAACAACTATTTAGGGGGACAATTTGACTCAAATCCTGTTCATTGGCTGATATATCGACATTATCAAAATAGGCAATTTTTACGTCACAGGGTTTATTGGTGAAATTTTTTACAGAGGCGTCAATACCATAAGCTTTTGTAAAACCAAAAAACCAGGTATAAAGCATTGCAGCCTCCGGGACTTGAGAAATAAAGGTATTGATCAGCATCTTGCTCACTTCATCAACTTGCCGATTGCCCTTTACGTAGTTTGCAATAGCGTTATCAGCATTAGATAAACTGGTTATTGATTTGAGTAGAAGACGACAATCAGGACCATCCATATTGTCTTGTACGATAGTCGCCCCCTTTGTTGATAGGCCGTTGTCTAAAGAATTGTCTGCAGACAACACTGTTGAGGATACAAAGCCATTCAAGAAAGCTTCTAAAACCATTTCGTCACTCAAATGGTCCTTATTTTCCACTAACAACGTGGTATACACGGTTGTTTCCTCAATATCGCTCTTGCCTTTTTGTTGTTGTCTAAAATACTTGAGAATTATCTGAAGATAATCCACGGTTTTTAAATTAGCATCGGTAAGAATACTTGTTGCTTCTGCGCTTATTTCTGGTGTTGTGGTAAAGCTAATGAGATCCGCATACTCTTTATTTGGATCTTGGTTTTCCATAAATCGGATATACATTGTCTTATTGTCAAATTCAAAATGTCCACGTCTCCAGGCTTTGAGGCCTTCCTTCCCAGAAACATTGAATAGTTGATTCATTGCTTTTTGATAGCTTCCTGTCTTGTTTGTTTCAATAATGAGATTATCCGGATCTATAGATTCTGCACCATCTGGAGTAATAATAAATGTATTCGCTACATAGGCATTGATAAGCGTTTGAGATTCGTTAACTTCTTGGGTTTTATCAAAAATCCTCCATGCAACAGGTGTATTTGATAGAGAAGTAGCGCCACTATTGGATGGCAAATCAAGAAATTGATCAGTATCGACGTCTCTTAATGTCATGATCCCTCTTTTCTTATCAACACACTCAATGATCCATAATTTTTCAGCTTGATTTAATTGGACGTTAGTGCCATTGATAGTAGCTCTTCCTGACGACTTGGTTCGACTACATAGACCTTGAAGGCTGTGCCCCTTTTTACATGCTATAACTCGAAATGCGTCGCCGGTTTCTGCTATTCCTGGTTTATCTAGGGTGTAGTGCTCATTGGTTTCATCGTGCTGTAATGAAATGTATTTTGGTAACTTAATATTCATCGATATATTCCTCTTGATAATTAAAAATTCACCTATTCCAAGGTGAATCCCTGTTCTAAAAAAACCCTTCGAACACCTACTTTTATATCGAGTAATTCGTATCTTCTACATAGGAACGTTGCTTATGTTTCGATTATTGAAACTCTAAAAAATATAGGAACACTCACCAATATTTAGGAATGACATGCAATACGATATATTTTCTGGAATTAATCAGAAAAACTCACAACACTACAAAGAATTATCCGAATTTCATGAACATCACCGAACGGAAATTTTCTCTCAACTGCCTTTTGCCCTCGCTGAGTTAACTTATGACTTAAGCAGTGAAGAGTTCTTGTTATGGATTAGCAAACATGGAAGTAAAAAAATTTACCTGGGAAGAGATAAAAGAAAAATCGAAAAAACACTCGATATGACTATTGATCCGTCGTTATACACAACATTGTGTGATGTTAGCGACTCAGCAAATTATATTGAAATTCCAAGTTGCTGGGGAATATTTTCCCTATATCGGCGAATTGCCTATGAGGAAGCTTTTAGGCTAGGGGTGCCTGATGATCAATTGATAAGACAGTTTGGTGTTTCTAAGCGCACCTGCACAAACCTGCGTAATGCGATCAGCAGTAAATAGCATTATGCAATCTTAAGTTTTCTGGAGCATCTAGACGGGGGCATGCTCCTAGGCGTTATCCGAACCTAAGGACATAGGTACCGTTCTTATATTTTACGAATTTTTCCTCTTGTATAAATCATGATGAACACGACGTACATATCACAACATTTCTTTAGATAAAAATTATAGGTATCAATCATGAATAAAATCACAAATTTTTGTAAGAATATATTGACCGCTATATCGGCAATTTCTATTTTTCTCCTATCCGTTAATCTCGCGTCAGCTTCCGTTATTGATGACATTGGTAAGTTAGAGTGTGATGCTTCCGTGAATTATCCGAATTTAGCGCCTCCTCACACAAAATATCTATTAAATGTTGGACACATATTTTGCGGTAACGTACACATCGATGATGACGCAGAACCAATAGGAAGCGGTTTTCACGTTATGTATGATGATGATCTACCCGAAACTGTAGATCTGGGTGACCAAAAACCAAAATATCCTATCAATAAGGATTTTCCAGAATATTCCAGATTTACAATTTTTCAAAGGGTAACAGAGGCTTTTAGAGCTAAGCCGGTACCTGGAATAAAACAAAAATCGACATTATTTCCAACGTACTGTAGTCGAGAGCAGGTTGTAAACTCCATATTGTATTCGGTTCGCCACGATCAGTGCAAAAAAGGTAGTGCGTATTATGGTCTATCAGGGCCAGGTGGTCCCTTCGCTGCCTCTAATGATTATTGTTATTCTAATGAAGAGCAGGCTCCTTTTTATATCAAGGGGTGGGCAAGTGATAATATGATTAAAACAGGATTCCCATTGAAAATTATAGCTAAAGATGATGACCCTGAATTTGGTTGTGATAAATTCTAAGTAGGCGTTTTGCGCCCATCCCCTCGATTGGTTCACTCTGATATCAATTCGCGGAGGAATTAGCTGATTTTTCAGTTATAAAAGGGGCTATGCGCCCTTCGCCTCGAAAAGTTCACAGTCGGGCTGTAGAAGGGTTGTTAGAGTTTGGTTTTTTACTCGAGTAGAAAGCACGAAATTGATGCTAGGAAGAGCTACCTACTTTGCGTGTCTAAGGACTTTAGACACGCTCGATCATTTAGGGTAAATCACAATGGCTATACTAATTAATCCTTCAATATGGGGTTCTGGGGACATCCCCGCCGCAAGTGACACTTTGATTGTAAGTCATTGATTTGCCGTTCTGAAACCACTGTATTTTCAAAAATGGTAAGAAAACAATGCCTCGCTACAGGTGCCGCTGCTAAAGGGTTGTAGCGATAAGTGTCACATTAGGCGGCTATGTCCCCAGTACCCCTATAATTTCCCTTTATCATACCTCTTGTAATATAAATTACCGGAGGTATGATAAGTGTCATGGCAGATACCCTCGCATTACCACAACCCATTTTCGATACGCTGGAGTCGCTTGAACTAGATCAAGCGATATTACCTTCTTATGTGCTCAATGATGATGCGGACATTACTCGGAAATTCCTACTAGCCTATCGCGGTAGCCCTGATACCTTTAACTCGTATCGGCGCGAAGTCGATCGCTTCCTGCAGTGGGTCTACCTGGTTGCAAATATGCCGTTAACTCAACTGGGAAGAGAAGATCTAGAAAATTATATCCGCTTTTGCCAAAAGCCGCCAAACGCGTGGATAGCCACAAAAATGGTAACCCGTTTTATTGTAGAAGGTGGAGAAAAACGGCCCAATAGCGAGTGGCGACCCTTCGTTGCAAAAGTATCAAAAGAGGCTCATCAGGATGGCAAAAAGCCAACAGTCAGACGTTACCGATTATCGGATCAAGGTGTGGCAGCTATTCTACGAGTGCTTAGCACTTACTTTTCATTTCTTGAACTTGAGAAATACGTACAATCCAACCCGGTAAAACGGATCAGACAGAAAACGAAATTTATCCGCAAGAAAGCAACCCAGGAACCTATTCGTAGGCTTTCTGAGTTGCAATGGGATTATGTCATCGAGACCGCTCAGTTAATGGCTGTAGATGATGTGCTTCATGAACGCACGTTATTTATTATGTCTGCTCTCTATGGAATGTATCTTAGGATTTCTGAGCTGGTTGATACCCCACGCTGGTCGCCAGCCATGAAACACTTTTATCAGGATATGGACGGAAACTGGTGGTTTAGAACCGTCGGCAAAGGGAACAAAGAAAGAGATATTACGGTTAGCTCTGATATGCTGAAGGCGCTTAAACGGTACCGTAAGTCGATGGGGCTAAGTGCACTCCCCTCTCCGGGCGACAACCTTGCCCTCATTCCTAAACAAAAAGGAACTGGAGGAATTGGCAGTACTCGCCATTTACGCGAAATCGTACAATCCTGCTTTGATTCCGCGGTTCAAAGGCTTAACACTGACGGTATGGAAAGTGATGCTGATAACTTGCAGTCGGCTACTGTACATTGGATTCGCCACACGGGTATTTCCGATGATGTAAAGAAACGCCCCAAAGAACACGTTCGTGATGATGCTGGTCACAGTTCGAGCGCAATCACTGATCGCTATATTGATATAGAAAAACGTGAGCGGCATGCAAGTGCCAAGAAAAAGAAGATTAGACCGATCAACTAAACAAGGGGTGCTCCGCAGGCCTTTTTACATCTGGGCTACAGAGCGACTGTGAACTTTTCGAGGGAATGGGCACACAACGCCTAGAAGGCCTCTAGATTTGAGCTCCTAGTTCTGTTAGCTTCTGGAGTCTTGCTTTCGAATTCCAAAAATAAAAATATGGAGAGCTATGATGAAAATTTCAAAAGTTTACCTAATAACTGTGTTTTCAATACTCACTTCAACAGCTAACGCTGCTCTAACCCCTTCCCAGATTGATTCTGCTAAGACAAACGGAAAAGTGCTGCTTTCGGTGAACAAAATTTGTCATGATCAAGATAGCACTTGGTACAAGGGTCTAAAAAGAGCGAAAGCCCAATTTGATAGTTTAAATACATGTATTAGTGCAGATGGTAACCGAGCGCCTAAGAGGAAAACAAAAGAAGCTATTCAAGAGACACTATTAAACTTAGAAGATGAAATCGAAAAAACAGTGGGCGAAAAAGCAATCGCGGCTGATAAAGACAAGGCAGTAGAACAAACAGAAAAGCTAGAGGAGCTGAAGAAAGAGCGAGATGCGTTAAATGCAGCTAGGGATGATCTAAATGAGTTCACAGGTTTGCGTTTTGGATATGGCTTAGCATTCACTTATACTTCAAAGCAATATGTGGATGACGTGGACATTCTTAATCAGAAGATTTTTGTTAAAAAGTCTCGGTCGCATCGTGGTGTATTTATGCTAGAAACACACAAGTTTTTCCAACCATCCTGGTGGACTGACCTTTTTGATGGTCAGCAAGCAGGGATTGGCCCATTTGCTGCAGTTAGCCTTGCTGATTCGAATGGTGGAGATCCTTTTAGCGCATATGGCTTGGGGGTTATGGCAGGGTTCAAGGATAAAGACAGTGATGGGAGCTGGAATGTTGGCATAGGGTTATATATTAATACGGAGTTCAAAGTGTTACGTGGAGATCTAAATGACGGCGATGCTACTACTGAGACGAATCCTGAAAATTTAATTGTGGAATCAGACGAGGAAGGGTTAATGATTATCGTTTCTTCGAGTTGGTAAGAGGTTTGGAGGCAGGCTTTGAACCATTGATATAAATGGGGCCGTATGTTTTTCTGATTAGCTAGATAGGTATGACCAAGCTACAGGCAGGCTTATACATAACTTGATAACAATAGAGCGTAAATGATGACAAGTACACTGTGGGGTAAAATTAAGGCAGTATTGTTAGAAACATTTGTTTTTCTAGCTCTATTTTTATCGTCCTCCAGTATGGCTATTAGGTGGGAGGATGAAATTGATACACTTTACGATATCGATTCTTTTATCACGATTGGTTTCTTATTTTTTTTAAGTTTGTTGTTGTCGAATAGTATTTCGTTTTTCTTTTTACGCGAGAATAGAAACCTAAGAACGATTGATGAACATTCTAAGCAATTAGGTAAGTACGAGGAATTTCTTAAAAAACAAATTTCATTGTTGCCAAAAGATGAAGCAGGACAGAATGATGTCTCTGGAATTGATGGGCTTTCTCATATTCCATTCCTATTGACAAATATTGAAGAGAGAAGAAACCGGTTTCAAAAAACATCAGATAGCTTCCTAAAGATGATGATTTCTGTAGGGTTGATTCTTTCGACTATCTTGACTTTTTTTACTTATGTCTTGTTGTCTGATGAAAGTTTTGGTCCGTCAAAAGTTTTAGGAGAATTAGTTTCTGTCACAGAAAAATCCTTGGTTGAACTAGGACCGGTAACTCCCTTGGAGGAAGATTGGAACCTTAAAAAGATTTTGGCCGGTTATAAAGGGGATTATCCAGATGTACCTGAAAAATATTCAATTTCATCGTTAACAATAGAAGCTCTTATTAGAGAGGGAGTTTCCTTGAAACTGCTTGATAGTCTCAAGGAAATAAAGGACTTTGAATACTCGAAGTTAGATGATTTTGAAAAAAAAATTAACAGTTTGCAGAATATTACAATAACGACTCTGGATAAAAATTTAGTGATTGATTACGCTAGTTTTGGGGCTAAATCATTAAAATTTGACGAGGAAGATGTGGATGACCTGGATTCATTGGAAAAGTATTTTGATGCCCTAGAAAAGCACATGAATTTCAATTTAAAGTCTTGGGACGGATATTTTGCGTACTTTGTTGATAGTAGGCATACCGCATTAAAGTGGTATATTACTGAAAGAAGATCTGAATCATACTTCAGGAATTATATAAGAAAACTTGATAAATTAGCAGAAGTAGCTGAAGAAAGGTTAGAGAAGGATGATATTCAGATATCTGAATTCCTAAAAAGGCTGTCTTTGGGCATTATAATTTCCACATTTTTTCTCACAATTATGAAGTTTTTTGGGAATCTCTATAATGAACATCATAGGCAGGTTTTATTGGCCGAACTAGATGATCTGAAGATTCGGCGATTCTATGTGAGCTTTAAGAGTTCAAAAGACGATGCTGAGCCGGGGCAAAAAAGTGGTATAATTAAGTCATTTATGGAATCGGAGCCTTCCGTCGAAGGGGGGGCGGGAACAACTAAAAACGATATACCCAGCAATACAAAAGAATTACTTAGCACAATAATCAAGAAGCTGTAATGAAGTCTGAAAGATCTTTAAGTTGGATAAGGCGGTTCCGTCGCAAATAGCTCGCTTTTCGTGAAAAAACCCTATTAGGCGTTGTACGCCACTTATATATGATTTCCGAAGAAGCATACCACACTAACCATTTGCGCCCCTGCCTTTCCGTTTCACGAGGATGCTTTTTTGCAAAATTGTACTCCCATAATCAGGTAGTGTATTCCATTGAGTACTATATCTAATTTACTGGACACACATTGAAAATTGCATACCGTACATTAAGTGATTCGTCTCCCCCTCTAAAACCTTCAAATAGAGCTTGGTGGTCTCGCCATTCTTGTGCCCCAACCACTTTTGAATCGTGCTCTCATTCCGCCCCTGTAATAGCGCATTGATCGCGAACGAGTGCCGAAAGACATGCGGGGTTAAATTCTCCACCGGCAAATCCAATCCAGCCCCCAACTTCTTGAGCTGATAGCCAACATTGTGCCGCGTCATTGGAAATAGCGGCTCCCCTTTGTTTGGCTTCACCGTTGCTATATAGCGTTGAATAGCATCGATATAGCGTAAATCCACGATCGGGACTAAGCGTTTCGGCGGTGATTTTGGCTCACCTTTTTTGGGACGCCCCCGGACTTTCTGTTTTAGCGTCGTCAAAATCACATAAGAGTTTCTCGCGTTATCGAGAAAGAAACTCTCACGGGTCAAGGACAGCGCTTCCGAGATCCGGGCCCCCGTATGCCACAGGGTATCAATCAAGAAGTGCACATCCAACGCTTTAGCGTGGCGCAATACCCTATCCACCTCAGGCAAGATCAAGTACGGGGGAATATCCTCATTAAGCTCCATCACCAACGCGCGGCGCTTCTCCCAATACTGCCAATCCATGATCACTGGTACCGTCATCGGCTCCTGTATAGCAGGCTCAAACCGTGGAATATGCGTCGGTGTCGATGGAGATTGAAACAGCGAATCCTCTTTAATAACCTCGATAGCTTCCCATGCCTGGGCATCTGAATGATAACTTTTTACCGTACCGTCACGTTTCACCACAACCCCCCCGTCAATACCTCCGGTTAGCACAAACTCGATACACCCAGCGGTCACCGACAATCCCGCCACTTCACCCCGACGGTATGCTTGCGTTACGGTTACTAGTGTCCAATGCAATTCACGCATTAATACAGGCTCACGTCTGATTCCCACTTTTCCGCTTGTTGCCCCCCGCGGTGCCAAGCCTTCACTAAGCGAGCGTGATACTCTCGCCCCCTGGTATTCAATAGTGTATACGGACACGCATCATCCTTAGCGTTGTATCCTGAAACTTCCGCTTCTACTTCTAATTCATCAAGCACCCAATCCCCGCCATCTGCTCCAATCGCCTGCATAGCGGCAACATATTCTAGCGCGAGCTCCACTTTTATACGTTCATACAATGTCATCATCTATTCCTCGTGTTCAAACATATCCATCGTCCGATCGCACCGTGTATCAACCACCCGGCCCTGAATATCACTCTCTGGGGTAGATACCAATGCATTCTCTTCCTGCTCCATCATTAATATAGGCTGTAACCATTCTTTCCCTAACCCTTGGTAGTCACGTCCCATTGGTGCCTTTTTCTTACCCTGCATTATTCTATCTCCGTTGACGCTTCGCTATTTCAACCCACACCGGGCCGTCATAATCCGGTTCGGGTTACCCTGAATGGTTCCAATACGCCGTGCCCGCTGACATTCCCATTCACTGACAGGATATAACCGATCCCACGCCTGCATCAATTTCGCCTGGGGTTTACCCATTTTGTAGCGAGGATAGGTGTCTTGCATATATAAATAGGTCCGCGCTATCCGACCCCGCGCTGACACTGGCGGCTCCACCTTATTGCGTGCAATCTTGACCCCACAACTGCCAAACTCACGGTTGCCGTCCACCGACGCGACAAAATTGTAATTACTTCTCCGGGCATTCACCGCCCCAATGGCTGGAAAGAGGTTATACAAATCCGATTGCATAAGCCGGTAAGCCTGATCCACCTTTTCCGCACACCGTCGGCCTTTAAATACCACACCTTTACGCGTCACACACTGTTCATCACCGTCACGCCACGCCCGGAACGTTCGGCCAAAGTTCTCCGCCGGTACCACATGCTCCCATTCCACTTTCTTCGCACGCTTCTTGTATTTCGCTGTCACAAACCCCTTCAGGGGCGTAATGGCTTTATGCTCACTAAATGTGGCATCACAATATAACGTGGTTCGGTGATCATGGTAGACCTCTTGCATCAATAAACGCTTTGCGTATGAAAACGACGCTATACGTTCATTGCCAGCGGCAAAGCCGAATGATGGTATACAGCACAAAAAAATAATAAGACGAGTCATACCTTTACCCACGTTAATTCCCGTAATCACAACCGCCAGTTTACACATTACATTATTTATAACAATCTATTGTGTAACTTATATCAATTAAATACCCACAACTATGCCAGTCGCGCTCCGGAGCCAGCCGCCGGCAACAGATCCAACCGACCTGGTAGCGCTCGAGAAGTATTGTCTACAGGCTATTAAAATCAAGGGGGTTAATAGCGCGGGATTGCAAGGATGAAAAAGTGGGGAAAAACCATAACAATGATCGTTGAAAAAAGCGGATTACACAAACTATAGGGTAATGTGTAAATTGATAAGAATAACAGTATTTTGAGATATCCCTAAAAACCAGTAAATAGCAGACACAAAAAAAGGCCATGTATTGATGGCCTTTAGGGGACTCATTGCGCTCTCTCGACTCACAGAGAACTGGGTGAGATTAGGGGGGGGTTGACAGCGCAAATCAAATGCATATATTTGCGTAGTGTGATGGTGAAAAGTCACCCCATTAGGGTCTGCGCTCCCGAGAGGTGCCGGATTATACAGCTGCTTAAAATAGAGAGCAACTGGATATTTAACTAAACGCAATTATCGCGTAACTTTTTCACCACCACCACACGCACACCTAACTTTCTCGATTGGGGTGTGCCATGGATATTTTTTTAATTATTGTCTGTCTTATTTTTTTTATCGTTGTTTTTATAGCCAGTTTAGGCCATAAAATAGCGTTTTTCTGGTACCCCATAATCTTATGCATCGTCCTGAAACTGCTCGGAATGGAGGTTCCCGTCGATAAAATATTGGCATTAATGGCGGAAAAAATACCGCAAAATCCCCCCGAAAAAACCCTTAAAAAATCCCCCATCAATTACAGTGAAAAACCGCCGATTGTGCCGCAAAAATCGCCGGTAAAATTAGATACCGTCAACGACGAAAAAGATAATCTAGATAAGTATTTCCCAGGAAAAACAAAAGTCACAACAAAGCTGACCTGGACTTAAGGAATGCACAAACTAAGGAATTTTGTGTAATACATGGTAATTCATGAGTGTAAGCATCTATATATAGCATAAACCTATGGGTCGTTTTAATGGAAAGTTGGCTTAATCGGTGCTGACGCTTGCTATTTTTTTATTATCTCCAACGAATGTTTCATCTGTTCAATTTGTGCTGTGGCACCGATAGTTTCAAATATGGCTAACGCCTTTTCATAATACATAACGGCCTTATCCAGCTCTCCCGAGATTTGATACACGCCACCTAAATTACCGTATTGATTGGCCATGCCTTCTTGGTAACCCAGCGCCTCATTAATGGCCAGCGACTTTTCATAATACATAACGGC